>JBAZCD010000064.1:0-10310 GCA_041671205.1 Pedobacter sp. | reverse complement strand
AATAACCCTGTATTAAAAAATAATATCACGTTGCCAGCGGCGGACCTTTAGGTACCAGTACTTTCTTCCGGACCGGTTTATCTGTCGATCTCTTTGCAATAAATTTAGCCGTACGGTATTCGCCCATATGTATATCTCCTGTAAGAGAATCTCCGCTGACGGTTCCTGAAAAATAAAATGTAATCTGATCCCCGGGCATTTTCAGTACACTGCTCAGCCTGATCTGATTACCTTCAATCGTACCGCCAATATCCCGTATATCAAAATCACCTTTATGAGTTCCCTGAATCCAGTTTCCCTCCTGCTGAAGGGTAAAGGTATGTTTAACCGTACTGTTGAAATATCTGACATTAACAATCCATTTCCCGGCTAAATTAGTTGTGGGAGCTATCATTGCATCCGATTTCGGACTGCGCTTTCTGGATAGTATCTCAAATATTCTATTTGCCACTATGACATCTTCCCCTTCCTTCATATGACTTGAAACGATATCAACCGAAGTATTTCCATCACTTTCATCACGTGAGCCGATAGCCACTCTTGGTTTAGTGCTGCTGATTTCTTCAGCAACTTCATATCCGGTAACATGGAATTTTGCAGGGTTCCAGGTAATCCATAAAGTAGGGTGCTTATTAGAAAGTTCAGTTGGTTCAGTAACGTTGGTCTTCACTCCCTGGATTGTCAATGCCTTTTTAGCAATAAGATCCAGGCGGCTGAGCCAGCTCTTGTATTCAGCATCGTGATCACGTTTTATCCAGGTTTCAACAGCAGCCATCATTCCGATCATTTCTTCACGCCCTACCTTATTATCACGCCCCGGACCGTGATGAGGAGAACTTGCCTGCCATGCAGACATTAAAATTTCTTTGTTTCCAAGTAATAATCCGGCACACTGCGGGCCACGCATAGCTTTTCCACCACTATAGGCAACCACATCTGCCCCCCTTTTAAGGTGTATCGAAGGAATCGTCAGATTTTCGGCAGCTGCATCAATTAATACCGGCACATTCTTAGGCCTGGCAATACCTGCAATGACTTCAAGAGAGAAGGGCTGTCCTGTAAAAGAACCATCCACAGCATTCACATAGATCATTGCAGTTTTCGGATTTATCGCTCTCTCGAGTTCTTCAGGTGTAGCTACATGAACAATAGTTACTCCGATATTACGGACAGCATGATCATACGTATTGCGGGAGTACAAAGGGATAATTACTTCGTTCTTTTCAAATCCGGCCAGATTTGGAATCCTGATAAGCTTTTCAGGACTTCCGCCTGTAACACAGGCAGCAGTTACATGCTTCATACCCGCAGCACATCCTGCAGAAACCATACCCCATTCCGACTTTGTAAGATCAGCAAGCCTCTGGCCTATACCTTCAGCTAATTCATCATATTGAACAAAGTTTTGAGAAGCAGCTTCCATTGCTTCTCTGACAGGGGGAAGTTCAAGGGAACCTCCAATAATCGTATAGGCACCGCGGCAGTTAATAATAGGTTCAACGCCAATAGAACGGAAAATATTTGTTTCAGCCATAAATGAAGCTTCTGTAGTGATACTTCCGAATTCGCCCAATGCTGCGGAAACCGGAATAGTTCCGGATTGTACAGGAGCTGCTAAAACAGATTCCCTGGAAAATACACTCCCTGCTATTGGCAGAAGAGTTAAACCTTTTATTAAATTTCTTCGTTTCATAATAATTTTTGATGCTGTATGCGATAGGTATTATTGCTATTTCGAATTAATATTTGAATCGTTCATGCCTAGTTCAGATTGACAAAAAGTTTATATTTTTTTCAATGGAATTAACCTGACCAGGATGCCTGTATCTTCAGTCATTACATATAAGAATTGATCGGGGCCATATTTTACATCTCTGATCCTTCCCAGGTTAGGTAATAGGGCTTCATCATGCACGAATTTATCGTCCTTCATAACCAAACGATAAAGCTTCTTGGTAGCAAGTCCGCCAATAAATATATTTTCATTCCAGCCCGGATAACGAGTTCCATAAACAAAATCAAGATCTGACGGGGCAATAGCGTAATGGTGAATGGGGGGTTCCGTTCCCTCACGGTATGGACTTTCAGAAATTATTGAACCATTATATTCAAGGCTGAATGTCGCTAAAGGCCAGCCATAGTTTGCTCCCTGCTTAAGAATATTCAGTTCATCTCCGCCAAGTTCGCCAAATTCTACAAAAAATATTCTGCCCGTTTTAGGATCACGGCGGAAACCCTGATGCATTCGGTGTCCGTAAGAATAGATCTCCGGCAAGGCTCCGGGAGTGTTTACAAATGGATTGTCTTTGGGAATACTGCCATCATCATGCAACCTCATAGTCTTACCATCAGGAGCAGAAAGGCTCTGGGAATTCATCCTGTCACTATGTATTCCAACCGTAAAGTACAGAAATCCTTTATCATCAAATCCTATTTTACTGCCAAACCAGTCACCATTACGTTTAAACGGCCCTGCTTTATAGATTATCTTTTCCTCAACCAGCTTGTCTCCTATCAGTTTTCCTCTCATTAATGCTGTATATCCGGTACCCGGTGTAACAGGCTCTATAAAGTAAGAAAAATAAATCAGTCTGTTCTTTTCGAAGTTGGGATGAAGCTTAACATCACGTAAACTTGTCGGAACATTACCGGTGATTGGGTTTGCCTGTACTTTTCCATCCTTCACTTTCAATAACTTACCACTTCTCTCTGCTATCAAAACCGAATTATCCGGCATAAAAACAATGCTCCAGGGCCTTACCAGGTCTTTAACCACTGTATCAACCATAAACAATTGTTCCTCTGAGCTATAGACATTACTCACCCTTTGAGGTAATGGAAAATAACGAGCGGACAAATTCTTATCAAATCTGTAGTTTTTAACCGGCAAAACCAGCTTTGAAGCAGCAAGATTCAGATCCTGTTTGGCGAATTGACGGACATACGCAATCAGTTGCCATCTCTTTTCTTCGGTGAATGCCACACCGTAAGCTGGCATATTACCTTTCCCATTCGTTAGCTTCCAAAATAATGCACCATCCTTTTGATCCATTACATGTTTACTGTGGAAGTTCGCCGGCGATATTTTATATCTGCCCGGTTGTCCATCACCTAAACCATTAGGGCCATGGCAGGAAACACATAATGTATTATATAATTTTTCACCTTCCCTGATTACCTGAGGGGTAAATGGGAAGGGGCTCTTAATAGTATCTGCCGATTCCGGCGCTTTCCAGGGTTCCTGAACCGGAATACCCGATTTAAAAGAGATAAAGACCAATGTGCCTATTCCACTTAATAATGCAATAAACGTCTTTTTATTCATTGTTAAAATATTCATTTCAGTTTACCTGATTTTAGACTCCGGAAGAACGTAGGACAAATTATTAAAAATATCTGAGATCAAAATCCACCCGTTTTTATGCTTATATTAATTCTTTACTGTTATAACAGGTGCATTATTTATTCCAAAAATAAATTGATCCCCCGAATCCTTTCCTGTGGAAATCGCTTCAAGGCTTCTCACATTGCCCCTGATATTGAGCCCGCTTTTCCATTGCGGAACATATGTAAATTCACTTTTACCATTTCCTAAGAGCAGTGTTCCACTACTGGAAGTAAATTGTCCGAATTTTATTCTGGTCCAGGAGTTGTTTCCTGCAAATATCAGGTCCTTCTTACCATCTTTATTAACATCAGACGAGGCTACAGCGTAAACAGGTGCATATTGCGCTTCAACAGGAAGTCGTTTTAAATTTAATCCTTTACCGGTATTTTCTAAATAAACAGTTTCAAGCAGCTCTGCTTTAAGCACCTTAGCATCTTTTAACTGATCAGCAGTAAACAGGTCAGTAATCGTTGCATTCGCATATTTATGATATTCAAGAAATTTATTCTTAAGACCCGGAAGCTGATCCATAAGATCATCCCTCGAAGCTGCAGGATAAGACACACCACCAATATAATAGCAGAATATAGGATCTACAGAGCCATTCTCATCAAAATCTTTATAATAAATACTCATTGGCTCCTTCTCACTGGCTTTAAACTGGGCATTCAATCCCTGATTTCCAATGACAAGGTCTTTATCCCCATCTCCGTCCATATCGTCTGCATAAATAGTGTTCCACCATCCGGATGAACCAAACTTGATATATTCTGATGAAGTATCTTTTAATTTACCCTTCTGGTTCAGGAATATACGGATTGGCATCCACTCACCTACTATGATCAGGTCGTTAGCTTTATCCTGATTTACATCAATCCAAAGGGCATCAGTTACCATTCCAGCATATTTAATCTCTGGTGCAATAACATCCGTTGCATCAGAAAAATTCCCCTTGCCATCATTAGTCAGAATTTTGCTCTCTGGAGTGCCTGGATACATTCCAGGGACTAAACGACTTCCGACGAAAAGATCAAGATCACCGTCACCATCAATATCAGACGACCTTACTGTACCCGTACTGTTCAGCATTTTGGGAATACCTGCTGTTTTCCTTGAAAAATTTCCCTTACCATCGTTAATATAAATCCGATCCTGCAGTAAGGGGTTATCTATTCCAAATTCATATCCTCCGCTGCCAACATACAAGTCAGGGTCTTTATCTCCATCAATATCCAGAAACTCAGCGGCTGTATCTTCAAACTGAGCATCAGCATCAAGAGCAGATGAGTTCTTTTTAATAAATTTACCCCCGACAGTTTGGGTAAACAAAGCTCCGGCCTGTCCCGCTGCTCCGCCTATAAACAGATCCTCCTTACCATCACCGTTAAAATCTGATTTGGCCATACTTGGACCTTGTCTTGACAGGTAATTTGGAAGTAAGGTCTGCACGGTAAAATCATTGAATAGATTTTCCACGTGCTCATAATTAACTAAAGATGAGCTAACTAAATATTTTTGACCGACAGGAACAGGAATAAATTTCAAATCCAGGTTAGCATTCTTAACATCGAGGGTCAGCGTTTGATTTAATTTAACATTGTTCATTTTCTGACTCCTGTCATTAGGCCAAATGATAAATAATGAGTCGACAAGTTTATGATCACCCAAACCAAAATTCAATACCGGGTCAACAGAAGATTGAAAGCCCCGAACAGGAATCTGCTCCTGGAAATATTTTTTACCGCCGGCATAAAGCACCACTTTAGCACCTATACCCAATGAGTTTTGCTTGTCTCCCTGCAATTTCACCCTGAGGAAAGAATTCTTACTCAATTTATCTGAATTATTCTTGTAGACACTTGCATAATCATTGGTATTATTGACCACCAGATCGGGATCACCATCATTATCCAGATCAGCATATACAGCCCCTGCAGAAATACCTTTTTGATCCATGCCCCAATCAGCGTTTTTCTTTTCGAAACGGTCATTACCAAGATTGCGGAAAACATAGTTGGGTATAACATTGCTTGGCATTTTTTCAATAAAATCTTTGGCAACTACTTCTTTCCCCTCCTGTCTTGAACGGATGGTTTCATCCATCGTATATTTAAGGAAATCCATATCTGTATAATCTTTAACGTATCCATTGGTTACAAACAGATCCTTATTGCCATCATTATCCAAATCAGAAAACAATGCTGACCAACTCCAGTCTGTATTGGAAATTCCAGCCAGCTGACCGATTTCAGAAAATGTACCATCTCCATTATTCTTCTGAAGCATATTTCTGCTAAACTGATAATAGAAGCCTTTATTAAACAAAAATTGCATCTTATCAAAATTCTCAGCTCCGGAGTGCATTTTTTGAGTTTTATTATCCTCAGGAAGCATATCGAGAGTAACCATATCAGGTAATCCGTCATTATTATAATCAGCCACATCTGATCCCATAGAATACATGGAGATTTGTGACATACTTTCTGTTAATTTATCAGTAAAAGTGCCATTCCCGTTATTTATAAACAGATAATCGGGTTCATTGAAATCATTTGAAACATAAATATCCGGCCAGTTATCACTGTTAATATCAGAAACAGCAACTCCTAAACCGAAAGTCAACACGTTGGAAGTTATTCCTGCTTCAGTACTTATGTCTCTGAAATGGCCATTGTCATTGCGGTATAACTTATTGGCAAAATTCGGGTTTTGTTCTTTTCTTAACTGGACATTCTCCTGTACTCCAGTAGTATATTGCTGTAAAGAGTGATTGATCAGGAACATATCAAGATCTCCATCCTTATCGTAATCAAAAAATGAGGCCTGAGTCGAATAACCCTGATCGGCTAAACCATATTCTTCAGCCTTGTCTGTAAAGGTCAGATCTCCATTATTAATAAATAACAGGTTCTTCCTTCGTGCAGGATCAATATCTGCAGAACGGCAAATATAAATGTCAAGATTTCCATCACCATTAATATCTACCATAGTTGCACCAGTACACCATCCCTGCATGCTGGCAATACCGCTTTTCTCAGTTATGTTTTCAAATTCAAAATTTCCTTTATTTACATAAAGACGGTTTTTAACCATGTTTCCTGTAAAAAGCAAGTCCTGAAGACCATCATTATTAATATCCCCGACAGAAACACCGGCACCATTATAGAAATACGAATAGTTCATTACATTCATATCATCACTCTCAAGAAGCATGTTTCTGTAATCTATTCCTGTATCATCTTCATCCATCAAGGTGAAAAGTTTATCGTTTTTATTGGCACAGCCGCTCAATACCAGACTCAATAGAGCGGCAGCAAAGATTTTTTTTAGCATGTTAGTGTTTTTTACCAAGAACGTGTTATTAAAATATTTATCTGTTAATCATCACAGATTATAATTTAAAATTAAAAAGTTTTTAGATTAATAAAATTAGGCTATAAAATATGAATGAATAACCTGTCTTATTCTAAAATTGTCACGTATTAACCGTGAATCATTAAATATAAAAAAATATATTTAACCAGGTAAAGAATATCTTCCGCAGGATTATATTCCAGAAGTAATGAAGTAATGAAGTAAAAATAGAAATATGACTGATAAAAAAAGGCCGTCCCGGATTTAATCCGGGACGGCCCATTAAAGATTATTAAATCTGATTATTTATTCCACCACAGACGGGTAGCTTCATTATCAGCACCACCAAGTTTTGCAACACCGGTTGCAAGACCTGCAGCGTTTGTCTGAGCCTCACCAATTGTATATGGTACACGGCGAACAACCTGATCTTTAGTTACAAATAAACTCTCAGAATTCATTCTAGGATATAATTTAGGGAAACCCGTACGGCGATATTCAGTCCAGGCTTCTACGCCATTTGGCCATAAAGCAATCCATTTTTGAGTGATAACCTGCTCTAATTGTCTGGAAGCATCTGCAGACCATACCACCGGAATGTCAGTTAATGCAGGTGAAACTACAGCTCCTGTAACGGCAATCGGAGTTTTTGTACTTGCGGTATAGGCAGCTATTGCTGCTGCATCTGCGATACCCCATTGCTTCATGGAAGTTTCAATACCTTTTTCATAGAATGTTTTAGCAGTACCCGAACCCATGTTCCAGCCTTTCAATGCACCTTCGGCTCTTAAGAACCAGGCTTCGGCTGACATCATCACTTCAAATGGATTGGTGTTCTGATTTGCAGGCAGGAATCTGTCATTCACATTTGAAAGTTTGGTATTCTGATTGGCCGGCTCTCCCAGTTGAACCTGAGTATAACCGTTACGGATACCTTTGTAGGTTGAAGTTGTACCTTCAATCGGAGCATAGTACTTAGACATACGAGGATCCTCGTAACCGGTTAATACTGACTCCATTGCAGCACTCATACGGAACTCATTCCAGGCTGTTGCCTGGTTCATACTGTTGATGTTATTTGCAGTAGTTTTGATATAAGCATCATGAGCATTAGTTTCCATAACGCCTCCTGCTACAGCTGCCTCAGCATTTGTTTTTGCCAATGCAGGCTCTACACCAGAGATACGTATAGAAATACGAAGACGTAAGGTATTTGCAAACAGAATCCACTTATCTACATCACCGGCATAAATAAGGTCATTACTTCCAAGAACATTTTTTCCTTTGTATGCAGCCAGATCAGCAGTTGATTTAGCCAGGGTAGTCAGGAAATCTTTGTAAATAACATCCTGAGCATCATAATCTACTGTCTTTAAACCATTACCAACAGCAGAATAAGGAATTGGTCCCCAATAATCTGTCATTGGCTGGTACATACGAACTTTCCAGATATTAGCTATAGCGTAAACAGCCGGGTTGGCAGCTTTACCGCCTGGCTTAGTATTTTCCAATACACCCAATAATGCCGGAGCCTGATTATAAAAACCATTAAATGCACCATTTAACCAGTTACCAACCATCACGTTACGATCTGACGGGAAGTTTTGAGCGATATTGCCAAAGTACTGGGCTTGTAAATCGCCAAACAAACTGTTAAACAGCTGCCATGAAAACATGACACCTCTGTGCTGGGATGCAGCAAATGCATTACCAACAGCTGATGCATCAAGCTCTGTTAATCTGCTTGTATCAGTATTATACTCCTCAAACTTGTCGGTACAAGAAGAAATACCAATTGCAGTAAACAAGGCTAAACTTGAAGCAACGATATATAATTTATATTTTTTCATAATTGTTAAATTTTATTAATTAAAACGATAAATTCAAGTTCAAACCAATCTGACGGGTTGTAGGTAGAGAGAATCCTTCCTGGCCTACAGATGTGTTAGTTGATCCTGCAGTAGATTCAGGGTCGAAACCCTTAGCCCTATTTACAATAAAGAATAAGTTACGGCCTACTAAAGATACAGATGCAGCCTGGAAAGGCGCTTTCTTAAGTAAGTTCTTTGGCAATGCATAACTTAAAGATGCTTCACGTAAACGAACGTTAGTAGCATCATAAGTCCAAACTTCACCAACAGGGGTATTACGACCACCTACAAATTTATAGAACTGCTCTGCGGTTGTTGCAACAGTGTTAGCTGTACCTGTAGCAGTTACACCAGGGAATACCATAGAGCTTCTTCCATCTAATGTCTCAGCTACCTGACCATCTGAATAGATAATTGCATTAGTGAATGAAGTTACCACTCCGCCTACACGTGCAGTAATCAGAGCATTAAAGCTGAAACTTTTGTAGTTAAATGTATTGCTGAAACCTCCGGTCCAGTCAGGACGAGAGTTACCGATATTAACTGTAGTGCTAGGAGTGATTAACGGCAATCCGTTGGTACCAACGATCACATTACCACTGGCATCACGCTGATAACCTCTGCTGAAAAGCTGACCCAATGGCTCACCCTCTACCGCACGATGGAAGACCATGAAATCCTGAGTTAAAGCCAATGTCTTTAAAGTAGGAGATAATTCAACTAATTTATTGGTGTTTTTAGCAAAATTCACGTCAATGTTCCAACGGAAACCACTTTTAGCAATCGGCGATCCACTCACAGTTAATTCAACCCCTTTATTATTTACCAAACCAGCGTTCACATATTCTGAACTCCATCCTGAAGCAGGAGGAAGAGAAACTCTAAACAATTGGTTTTTAGAATCAGAAGAGTAGAAACCTAAGTCAAATCCAAAACGATCGTTAAAAAATTTAGCTTCCAAACCTATTTCTTTCGCAGTTGTTAACTCCGGCTTAAGCGTAGGGAAAGGTTTGGTACCATCTCTACTAATGAAACCACCATTACCACCTGCAGCAAAGTTATAAAACTGAGCAGTCAGGTAAGGTGAAGCATCATTACCTGTTGTTGCATAAGAACCTCTCAATTTAGCAAAAGATACTGCGCTTGGTAATGTAAAGATATTTGAAAGGATCGCAGAGAAACCTCCTGAACCAAACAGGTAAGACTGATTTGCTTTTGGCAAGGTAGATGACCAGTCATTACGAACAGATCCGGAAATTGTGATTGCATTTTTAAAAGTGAAATCTGCTGTAGCAAATACACCCTGCTTTTCTGTCTGAACGAATGAACGGCTATCTGTCGGACCACGACCATTTGAAGGAATAAATAAATTATCCCTGTTTAATCCACCAGCATTAGTTGATTGGAATGTTCTGTCTACATGCTGAAGACTCCCACCAAAAGTTGCATCAACAGTTAATTCTTCAAGGATATTCTTTTTGAAAATACCAATGAAGTCAAAATTGGTCTCAGTTACATCTCTCGCTTCAGTTTGGTAGTTACCAAAATCAGCAATAGTATAGGTATCATTATACCATTTGCCTTCGAACCCATCGATGGTTTTATCCATACCTGCACGCGCCATTAAACTTAATGCAGGGGTAACCTGATAAGTTAATGATCCAAATCCCATTACGCGGTCTCTGATATCATTGGAT
>JBAZCD010000063.1:0-10374 GCA_041671205.1 Pedobacter sp. | reverse complement strand
CTTGGTCCTGATGGAAAAGTAAAATATACACGTTCATCGGCTACAAAAGATTCTGTTGTTCGTGCCGAACCAGAAGGTCTGATTGATCCGATGGTATCATTGATCAGTTTCTGGAATAATGAAAAACCATTGGCGGTTCTTAGTTATTACGCCTCTCATCCGCAAAGTTATTATCGTACGGGGATAGCAAATCCTGATTTTCCGGGTATTGCCCGCTTTATGCGTCAACTGGCCGTGCCTGATGCATTGCACATTCATTTCAATGGGGCCGGAGGTAATCTTACCGCAGGGAAATATAACGATGGCTCAAAAGAGAACAGGCTGATTCTGGCCGAGCGTCTGGCAGATGGAATGAAACGTGCATGGAACTCTACAAAACGTGAACCGGTTACTGCAAATTCGGTTCGTTGGAATACGGAATCTGTGTCTTTGAAGCCGGCAGCAGGAATTGAAAACCTCGAAGCTGCCATGAAAACTCAGACGTCTGTTTTTTTATCAAATAACCTGTCCAAATTGGTTTGGTTAAGGCGTTTGAAAGCGGGTAAAAAGATCGATCTTTCTGTGCTGAGTGTAGGGAATACCCGTATCCTTCATCTTCCGGGGGAGCCATTTGTTGAATATCAGCTTGCTGCCAAAGCTGAGCGTCCGGATCTTTTCGTTGCTGTAGCAGGATATGGTGATTACGCAGTGGGTTATATTGGCAATGCAGTGGCTTATTCCCAGGGAGGGTATGAAACAGGGCAGGCATCTGGTGTAACTGCCGAAGCAGAAGGAATCTTAATGAAAGCTATACATAAACTGTTAACAGGAAAATCTAAATAAGTTCTGAGCCTATTGATTTATTGTCTAATTTTTAATAAATTCGGTTACGTACACGCATATTTTTATATTAGGATATATTTTTAACTCAATTGCTATTTTGAGTTGAAAAATAGTTTTGAACTTAAATTCATCCCAGAGATCTGGATAAACATAATCTTATGAAATTCAATGACTTAAGCAGAAGAAATTTTATTGCTGCAGTTACTGCCACTACCGTTGCAAGCGCTTTTTCCAACGTAATCCCTGCCTTTGGAAACACCCCTGGAAACATCGGAAAATTGGCGATACACGGCGGAACGCCGGTAAGAGTAAAGGTCTGGCCGAAATGGCCTGCAATGATAGCCGATGAGAAACTAATTGAGTCGGTTGTGAAAACAACTAAAAGTGGTATCTGGAGCCGCATTCAATCGCCGACAGGAACCGTGGCAACATTTGAGAAGGAATATGCCCGTTTGGTGGGAACACAGCTTTGTATTGGAACAGGATCGGGAACCCAGGCTCTGGCGACTTCGGTTGAAGCCATGGATTTTGGACCTGGCGATGAAATAATTACTTCGCCATACAGTGATTTTGGGACTGTTTCTGCTATATTAACCAGTCGTGCATTACCTGTACTGGTTGATCTTGACAGAGATTCTTTTCAGCTTGATCCTGATGAGATAGAAAAAAAGATCAATAAGAATACCAAAGCCATTATTCCGGTTCATATTATGGGTATGCCCTGCAATATGGAGCGTATTATGGCTATTGCCAAAAAGCATAATCTGAAAGTAATTGAGGACGCTTGTCAGGCAAACTTTGCTAAATACCAGGGTAAGCAATTGGGAACCATTGGTGATTTGGGTTGCTTCAGTTTTCAGGCAAGTAAGCAGATCTCCTGTGGGGAGGGTGGCGCAATCATAGGGAATGATGAAGTGCTGATGGATAGATGTTTTACCGTTCAGAATCATGGCACCAATCGCAAAGGCTTTAATGTGACCATAGGCCCTAAATACCGTATGAACGAATTCGAAGGAGCAGTGCTGATGGGGCAGATTGCCGGTGCCAGAGAGCGTTTTGAAAAACGAAATGCAAATGCTGCTTATCTGGATGCTAAGCTTAAGAGTTTTCCCGGACTGGTTCCTCAAAAAAAGTATCCGGGAACCGAAAGTTCCGGCTATTATAAATATGCAATGAGTTATCGGAAGGAGCATTTTAACAATGCCGACAGAAGTAAATTTCTTAAAGCCCTTTCTGCAGAAGGGATTAATCTGAGTCCATACATTGCCAGAGGTTTTCATGTGGAGCCATGGGTGGATGAAATTATCGGATTAAGAGAATACAAAGCATTGTATTCACCAGCCCGGCTTAAACGCTACAAGGAAGAAATGCAAATGCCAATTTGTGATTTGGTCTGTAATGAAGAAATGGTGGTTCTTGAAGGAGTAGCATCTTTACTGGGTAGTACCCAGGACATGGATGATGTTATTAATGCGATCATGAAAGTTTATGAGAACAGAGATAAACTATAATTTACTGTATCTTGCTTTGAAGCCATAAGTATACAAACAAGCTTAATATAGATTTTTATGAGTAGTTACAATCGGAGAAATTTTATAAAGATGTCTGCTCTGGCTGGTACTGGTTTAAGTATTTATGGAAATATAAGTTCACTTTATGGTAAATCTGCCCTTGTAACAGGGAAAAGAGTCGGCATTATTGGGTTAGATACCTCACATTCTGTAGCATTTACCAAAACATTAAATGCCACAGATGCTGCTGCCGTTTATGGAGGCTATAAAATTGTTGCGGCCTATCCAAAAGGGAGTAATGACATAATTACCAGTGTTGAAAGAATTCCCGGATATATCGAAGAAGTGAAAAAGATGGGGGTAGAAATAGTTGCGTCTATTGCTGATCTGTTAAAGAAAGTAGATGTAGTTTTATTGGAAACCAATGACGGACGTTTACATCTTGACCAGGCTATGCAGGTATTAAAAGCACGTAAACCGGTATTCATTGATAAACCAATTGCGACATCCCTGGTGGATGCAAAAGCAATATTTGCTGCAGCGAAACAATACAAAACGCCTGTGTTTTCTTCTTCATCTTTAAGATTTATTACAGGTATTTCTGATATTAAGTTGGGGAAAATTGGCAAAGTGTTAGGTGCCGAAACTTTTAGTCCGGCAATTATAGAAAAGACGCATCCAGATTTATTTTGGTATGGTATTCATGGAGTCGAGCTATTATTTGCCATAATGGGTGCAGGCTGTAAAAAGGTGACCAGAATACATAGCAAAGACACTGATGTTGTAGTGGGTGTTTGGGAAGATGGAAGGCTCGGGAGTTTTAGGGGCACGCGTAATGGCAATTATAATTATGGAGGGAAAGTCGCTGCAAGCGATTTTGGAGGAACCGTTTTTGGCGAAAAGGCAAACCTTACTTTAGGTGAATTTAAGGGTTACGATCCTTTGCTTGAACAAATTATCATGTTTTTTGAAACAGGAACAGCGCCAGTGAATCCGGAAGAAACATTAGAAATAATCGCTTTTATGGAAGCTGCTGATGAAAGCAAGGATAAAGGAGGGGCTCCGGTAAGTATAAAAGCTTCTGATTAATGGATTCCATCACTCATATAGCCCTTGGTGCATGCATGGGGGAAGCTTTTGCCGGTAAACAATTAGGAAGAAAAGCCATGCTATGGGGTGCTCTGGCTCAGAGCTTGCCCGACATTGACTTTATAGCCTCATTTTGGATGGATACCTCATCAAATCTGCTGGCACACCGCGGATTCACCCATTCATTTCTCTTCTGCATCATTTCAGGCCTTGTTCTGGCATTTCTGGCTGAACGATGGCATCGGCCACATAATATCAGTTTATCTAAATGGTCAATATTCTTTATGGCCTTGATCTTCATTCATGTTTTTATTGATGCATTCAATAATTACGGAGTAGGTTGGTTTGAACCCTTTAGCCATAAGCGGATCTCTTTTAATGCAATTTATGTAGCAGATCCTTTCTTTTCAATCTGGCCCGGAATAGCCCTGTTTGCCCTTCTGTATTTAAAAAATGGGGCTCAGCAGCGAAAAAAAATCTGGTGGAGACTGGGGCTGGGCCTTAGTTCAGTTTATCTGATCTATTGTATGATCAATAAAGCCATTATTGACAGAGATATAAAAACGATACTCGATGAAAAGAAAATTTCATATACCCGGTATTTTACAACACCTGCACCATTGCAAAACTGGCTCTGGTATGTGGTTGCCGGTGATGACAAGGGTTATCATGTTGGCTTTCGGTCATTATTTGACAGCAGCAAATCAATGGAATTCCAATATTTCCGGAGAAATGACTCCCTGTTAACCCCAATACATGATCAGCCAGATCTTCAGAACCTGATTCGTTTTTCACAGGAGTTTTATACAGTAGAGCATCATGAGGACAGTTTAATTTTTAATGATCTTCGCTTTGGCCAAATTGTTGGCTGGTCAAATCCCAAGGGAAAGTTCGTTTTCCATTATTATCTGCAGCATCCCGACGAGAATAATCTCGTAGTACAGAGGGGGCGTTTTGACGGCTGGAATGTGCAAACTGCCAAAGCACTTATTGATAGGGTTAAGGGAAATTGAAAATTAATAGGTTTAGGCTCTCTTTTATATTTTATTATAACCGGCTCATAAATAAATATGAGTTTTTCATTTTTTTTATTGAGGACGGTCAGAGTTTTCATCCTCAAAATCATTTAGTTTTGTATCTTAACGTTTATTTATTGCATATAAATAAGGACCATGTCAGTAAAGTCGGACCTAAGATCGTTTTTAACGCTGAACGGCGAATTATTCAGATTTTCCCTACGCTTTTTCAGGCATGCTTTAAATCCACCTTATGAATTTTCTGAGTTCCTGAAGCAATGCTACGTGATCGGTTACAAATCCCTGCCACTGATCGGCCTGACTGCTTTTATCATGGGACTGGTATTAACTATGCAGCTTCGTCCCTCTATGGCAGATTACGGTGTGGAGGCACAATTACCTGCTATTGTGGCCATTGCAGTTATTCGTGAAGTCGGTCCGGTTATTACGGCTCTGATATTTGCAGGTAAGATAGGCAGCAGCATTGGTGCTGAACTGGGCTCAATGAAAGTTACAGAGCAAATCGATGCAATGGAGGTGAGTGGTACAAATCCTTTCAAATACCTTGTTGCAACAAGAGTCTTGGCATGTACGCTGATGCTGCCTGTTTTGGTCATGCTTGGAGATTCTATTTCATTATATGGTGCTTATCTTGGGGTTAATATACATACGAATACCAGCTTCACTTTATACTGGACTCAGGTTTTTGATAACCTTGTATTCGGAGATGTATTACCAGCTTTTACAAAAAGTTTCTTCTTTGGGTTTGCGGTTGGTATTATAGGATGTTATAAAGGGTATAACAGCAGTAAAGGTACAGAAGGAGTAGGTCGCTCTGCTAACTCTGCGGTGGTTGTATCCTCAGTACTGATCTTTGTTATTGATCTGCTGGCTGTTCAGGTTACCGATATTCTGGGTTATTAAATGTTATGAATTCTGAATTAAAACTTGATAAAAAATCAGATAAAATAATGATAATCAAAGGATTATATAAATCATTTGGTGATAATCATGTTTTAATAGATTTTAACCTTGAACTGCTAAAAGGAGAAAGTGTAGTTGTTCTGGGTAAATCGGGTTCAGGAAAATCGGTACTTATAAAATGCATTATTGGCCTGATTAAGCCCGACAAGGGCAGCATCAAAATATTTGGCCGAAACATTCCGAATCTGGATCATGATGAACTGGATCAGATCCGGGCCAAAGTAGGATTCCTGTTTCAGAGTAATGCTTTATATGATTCAATGACTGTCAGGCAGAATCTCGAATTCCCCTTACGCAGACATTGGATAGAGGTTTCTCAGGAAGAGGTTGATAAAATGGTTATCAATGCGCTGGAAGATGTAGGACTTGCACATACTATTGATATGATGCCTGTTGAATTATCCGGAGGAATGAGAAAACGGGTAGCACTGGCCAGAACATTGATTTTAAAGCCGGAGATAATACTTTATGACGAGCCTACCACTGGTTTAGATACCATCACAAGTAAGGAGATCATTGAATTGATGATAGAAATACAGCATAAATATAATACCACTTCACTGATCATTTCTCATGATATGAATTGTGTACGAATGGCAAGTGACAGGGTTGTAATACTGATAGAAGGTAAATGTTATGTGAGCGGCACTTATGATGAAATAAGGCAATCAGATGATCCAAAGGTAAAACTCTTTTTTGAATAGGAATTTATATGACGAAGAAAATTGTAAATAATGTTAGACTGGGGGTATTTGTGCTGAGTGGCCTGGCTTTTCTTATTCTTCTGCTTTTTATGATTGGTAAGAACAGAAGTCTTTTTGGTTCCACATACCTGCTTAAAGCAAAGTTTGAAAATGTGCAGGGATTAATTCCCGGAAATAATGTGCGTTATTCAGGGATTCAGGCTGGTACTGTTAAAAGTATTAAAATCATAAATGATACAACCATTGAGGTTTCGATAATGATCGAAACAAAAATGAAGGATATCATACGTAAGGATGCCATAGCCTCGATTGGTACTGATGGTATTGTGGGCAATAAGGTCATTAATATAGTTCCCGGAAAAGGACACTCAGAACTTGCTTTGGAAGGCGATGTTATTTTCTCCAAAAAGTCCATTGATACAGACGAGATTCTCAAGACCTTGTCTAATACCAATAGGGATGTTGCTGAAATAGTTTCCGGTTTAAAGATCACAGTTCAGCGGATAAACAGCAGTACGGCATTATGGGAATTAATGAATGATGAATCACTGCCGAAGGATCTGCGTCAATCTGCTGCTAATCTCCGTTTGACTACATCTAAAGCAGGGTTAATGGCCAATGATCTGCATCATATTATTGCCGATGTTCAGGCAGGTAAAGGTTCTGTAGGTATACTTTTAAAAGATACTTCATTTGCATATAATCTGAATGAAGCAGTTCTGAAAATGAAAGTAGTTGGAAGTCAGGCTGACCAATTAACTACTGAGATCAATACCCTTGTAACCGGCATAAAACAGGATGTAAACTCGGGGAAAGGTACTGCAAATGCTCTGCTCAAGGATTCTGTCATGGTTAAGAACCTCAGCTCAACTCTTGATAATCTCAGGAAGGGAACAGATGGTTTCAATCAGAATATGGAAGCGCTTAAAAGGAATTTTCTGTTAAGGGGTTATTTTAAACGACAGGAAAAGCAAAAGGACCCGGGCAAGTCTCAGCAATAATAACGGATAGTAATTTCCTGTATTTTTCTGCTTCAGCTCAAATAAATTAAACTGCCATGGGTTCAAAAAGTTAATCTGGATGGTAAGGTTCAATTTTTACCGGTACTGGTTTTAAGCACTGTTCCTTCAGGAATAACAGGTACAGAATCCATCATAGATACCATAGTAAAAATGCTTTTATTATGCAGAAGCCTTTTGTATTTTATTTTTATGGAGTTCTTGAAGCTGAAAAATCAAATGCTTTAAATTCAATGGCTTTGTCAAAAAATCATTCATGCCGGCAGCGAAACATGCTTCTCTGTCTTCATTTGTTGAATTTGCTGTTAAAGCCAGTATAATAGGACTTTTGCCATAGTATTTCCGGATGAGGCGTGTCCCTTCCAATCCATCAATATTTGGCATCTGAATATCCATTAAAATTAAATCGTAATTATTTAATTTCATCATTTCCAGAGCTTCTTTCCCATCATTTGCCAGATCAGGAGCATATCCAAGATTTTTGAGAACCATTAAAATTACCTTTTGGTTCATCAGATTATCTTCGGCTACTAAAATATTGAACGGATGTTCCGACGCAAAACTCGGGTGGATCAGCTTATTGCTGCCATTTAATTTAGGATCATTAAGTATTGAGCCGCTTTCGTAAACATTTTCAGTATTTTCGCCTGGCTTACAAATAATATCAAAAGTAACCTGAGTGCCTTCTCCCTTTTTGCTGTCAATCTTTATATGCCCCCCCATCATTTTAACTAATCGCTGACAGATAACTAATCCAAGGCCAGTACCTCCATGCTGACGTGTAATGGAAGAGTCTAATTGATGGAATGCTTTGAATAAATTGGAAAACTGTTCTTCCGGAATGCCAATACCGGTATCGATGATTTCAAAGTTAAGCTGCAGATTTTCAGATTCATTCTTTAACCTGTTTACCCTGACTGTAATTTCTCCTGATTCAGTGAATTTAGTTGCGTTGCCAATCAGATTAATTAAGATCTGGCGAAGTCTGAAACTGTCTCCTTTCAGATTTTCAGGAATATTTCTATCGATGTTGTAGGTCATGATTACGCCAGTCTTTCTGATCCTGGATTCAAATAATTGGGAAACATCCTCAATGCACTTTCTAAGAACAAAATCGTGTTCATCCAACCCGAAATTGCCGGATTCAATTTTAGAAAAATCAAGCACATCATTTATTACATTCAACAGGGATTCGCCGCTTTGCTGAATCGCCTTTGTGTATTCAAGCTGAGCTTTATTCAGCCTGGTTTCGGAGAGGAGTGTAGCCATACCAAGAACACCATTCATCGGTGTTCTGATCTCATGACTCATGGTAGCCAGAAATGTGCTTTTTGCACTGTTTGCCCGTTCTGCCTCTTTCTTCATATCCTCTGCCAGCAGTCTTGCCATATGCTCCTGGTCTTTTTGCCGAAGCAGGATCTCGGTTTGCTTTTGAAGCTCCAGGTTAAGATTTTCAACATCCCGGGTCTGTTTAAATATCTGCGAAGTTCGTTCATTGACCAGCTTTTCCAACTCCGTTTTCTGTTTTTGAACAGTTCGCATTTTGAATCCGAAAAGCAGATAAACTAATGCGCTCAGTACCAGAATAATTATCGTTCTGAACCACCAGGTCATCCAGAATGGGGGCTTTATAATTATTCTTAAACTAACTCCTTCTTTGTTCCAGATATTATTGTTGTTGGATGCGATAACTCTGAATACATAAGTGCCTGGATTCAGGTTTGTATAAGTTGCTTTTCTTTCCGTACCTACATAATTCCAGTCTTCATCGAATCCTTCCAGTTTATAGGCATAATTGTTGTTTTCAGGGATGGTATAATCCAGAGCGGCAAAAGATAATGTAAAAACAGATTGCCAGTATTCAAGGATGATTTCATCTGTCACCAGCAGACTTTCTTTCAAAGGTGAATCATTCCCTCCAATATTTACCGGTTTATTGAGTATTTCTAAAGCGGTTAAAACGACTTTGGGTTTATTCTTATTTTGACTAAGTCTGGCGGGATTTATGATATTAAACCCGTTTATATTACCAAGAGCAAATTCTCCGGTACTCAACCTTACACCTGAAGCCAGATTGAACTCCATGCTTTTCAAACCATTAGGCTTTCCGAAGTTCCGGTAGATTTCTTTTTCGGGGTCTAACCGAACAACCCCTTTGTTTGTACTGATCCAGATATAACCCCAATTGTCCTCACCTATATAATTGATCGTATTATTTACCAGTCCATTTGCTTCACCATAGTATTTAAAAGTTTTTGTTTTGGGATTATACTTATTAACCCCCCTTTCCATAGTACCGATCCACATATTTCCTTTGCTGTCTTCGAATACTACGCTGGTAACGTTGCTGTTGAGTTTACTGTTGGATCTGTTCAGATGAGAAAAACTTTGGCTAAGGGGATCAAAAATGCTGATGCCATTACTGTAGCCTGATATCCAGATCCTGCCGGTCTTATCTTCATAAAGAGATTGTATACTATTATCACTTATTGACCCTGCTTTTGTATTTCCGCGGATATATTTTGAATTTTTTTGACTCACAGGATCAAAAACATTCACACCATCTCCATTCGTTCCAATCCATATTTTGCCATTTCTATCTTCCAGCAAAGCATAAATTCCATTATTATTCAGGTCATTTGGTCTGTTTCCGGCTCTATAATGTCTGAATTTGCCTGTCCGAAGATCAAGATAATCAAGTCCGTTGCTTGCTGTCCCAACCCATACTCCAGTATTTTTTTTGTTTACCAGAACCTGTGTGGTATAATCACTCGCCAGGCTGGTTGGATCGCCTGAAATATGTTTAAAGGTACTTAATGAACCTGTTGACCGGTTAAAATAGTCAAGCCCGCCATCACTCGCCAGATAAAGATTTCCGACATTATCTTCACTAATACCTCTGATAATATTTTTTGCCGAGGGTGTATTGTTTTGTGAATACTTATAGGGAGCAAAATAGGATAGATTTCTATCATATTTTAAAACACCATGACTGGATGTTCCGACCCATAAAATGCCGGATTTGCTTTTTATAAGAGAATAAATACCATCATTGGGAAATAAACTTTCATTCTGATAATTTTCTTCAAAAGTTATTTTTCTTTTAGTTCTGGTATTAAATAATTGAAGGGTAGTATTTGATCCTATCCATAATTTATGACCCTGGTCTGTTGCCAGCACAAACACCGGATTTATTATGAACGAGGATTTTTTTTCAGGATCAATTGCA
>JBAZCD010000062.1:0-10399 GCA_041671205.1 Pedobacter sp. | reverse complement strand
TTAAAACTTTAATATCACCACTGCGGTGATAATTGGAATCCACAAATTTGTCAACTACAATATTTGAACGGGGGTGTGGATTATGCCCTCCCCCTACTTCAAGTACTCTATCTGTAACTTTTATTGAAAGATCAAACCTCGAATTGGGATTCCGTAATTTCATTATGATTGTATATTACTAAGATACCCAGACAAGGGTTAATTTTCAAAATAAAAACAGAGAATAAATCAATGTTGTACAAAATGAATTCATTTGTTTAAATAGCTTATCATTAGGTATTATATTTGTTATTAAACCAATTGAATTTATAATTGATGAAAGAGCAAAACAGAATTACCATAGTTTCTGTATGTGATAATCATTATATGATTATGCTGGCTGCACTTCTTAAATCAATCGAAATAAATCACAATTCAGCAGAAAAAATTGACTACTACCTTGTTGAAGATGAGATATCAGGAAAGAATAAACAAAAACTTGAAGAAAGTATCAATAATGACCTGATCAGTATTAAATGGCTTAAAATGTCTGAAATAACTCGGAAGGAACTGAAACTTCCGCTGGATTACTCCTCTTTTCCATTGAATATCTATATCCGCTTATTTATTCCCTATTTCATACCTGTTCATATAGCAAAAGTTATTTACCTTGATGTAGATATGATTGTTCTTGAAGACATTTCTAAATTATGGAACACAATTCTTGGTGATAAAGTAATTGCAGGAGTTGTGGACAGGTCAGGGGTGATAAGTAACGAGTGGCTGGGAATAAAAAACTATAAAGAACTTAGCATTTCACCGGATGCTAAGTATTATAATAGCGGCTTACTTCTGATCAATCCTGAGTTATGGAGAGAATTAAATATCACCGAAAAAATCCTGTCCTGTATTCAGGATAATATTAAATTCGCCGATTTTCCGGATCAATATGGTTTAAATGTTGTATTTGCCGATCAATGGATGGAGCTGGATCCCCGGTGGAACAGCCAGGCCATGCTTGCTGTTAACAACCCGTTTATTATACATTTTACCGGTCGTAAACCTATTTACAGATCATACGATTATGATTTATCCTATAAAGAACAATTTTATATGTATCTCCGGCAAACCCGATGGAATAATTATAAACCTTTGGGAGAATACCGGCGATTATTAAAAAAAATTTATAATAAATTCGAGAAAAAAAATTGGTTCAACAAGAGCATTGCCAGTCAGATTTGATGAAACCCCATAAGCGATGAAAATTTTAGCGAATCCGGTCTGGCTCAAGCAATTTCAGTATCCCTATACTTCAGGCAGGGATATTCCGGAATCGGTTTTTAAAGAAATCAACAGAAATCTGGATCAAAACCTCAGCAAGGAACCGCAAGTCAGCGTTGTAATTGCAGCATGGAATGAAGAAGTGAATATTCTGTGTTGCATCGCCAGTCTTTCAAAGATGAAAAGTTCCATCCCCTTTGAAATAATTGTTGTGAATAATAATTCAACAGACCTAACGCAACAAACCTTAGATCAATTACATATAAAGTCTCTTTTTGAAGTGGTACAGGGTTGCGGACCTGCAAGACAACTTGGGCAGGAACATGCGCAGGGAAAGTACATTTTAATGGCAGATGCCGATTGTTTATACCCTGATTGCTGGATTGATGAGATGATCAGCATATTAGAAAAACCGGATGTCGTATGTGTTTACGGCCGCTATTCTTTTATAAGTGAGCCAGGATATCCCCGCTGGAAACTGGCAATATTCGAATTCATGAAGGATATTATTGCGGAATTCAGACATGTCAACAGGCCCTACCTTAATGCTTACGGAATGAGCATGGGCTATATTAAAGAATTTGGCCTTAAAGCAGGTTTCATAAAAATTAACCGTAGAGGTGAAGACGGACAACTCTGTCTTGATCTTATGAAATACGGAAAGATCAAACAGGTAAAAGCAAAAAAAGCCAGAACATGGACGGGTATCCGGACCCTGCGCCTTGATGGAAGTATTTCTGGTGCACTAGTTATCCGCTTATTCAAAGAACTTAGACGCTTTTTTTATAATTTACATTCCAGATTACCTGAAAATAAAAGTTCAGAGGAAAATGCCTGAATTTAAGATATTATGACATCAGCCTATTTTTTCAAAGACGTCAGCCTACTCATTACACATTATAACCGAAGCAGCTCACTTGAGCATCTTTTAAAAGCTTGCAAGGATCTTAATTACGGTTTTCAGGAAATTGTGGTTTCTGACGATGGAAGTAACCCCGAGCATTTAAAAGTCATTAGTGAGCTCCAGAATTTGTATAATTTTCGCCTGATCACCACTGAAGTAAATAAAGGTCTGGGTAATAATATTAATAAAGGACAGGCTGTGGTTACATCACCCTATACCCTGTATGTTCAGGAAGATTTCGTTCCATTAGCTGCGTTTGGAGAGCACTTCATGGATGCGATGGAGATCATTGAAAAAAGGAAAGATCTTGATATCATTCGCTTTTATTCTTATATCCAATACCCTCATGTAAAACCATGCGAAAAAGGTTTTTTTGAGATGATTTATAAACCATGGTCGCTGAATTATCTGAAGATTTACTATTACAGCGATCATCCGCATCTGAGAAGATCAAATTTTATTGAGAAGTTCGGTCCGTATACCGAACAGGTGAGTGTTGACCGCTCGGAATACCGGATGTGTATTTCCTTTCTGCAGCAAAGGGGTAAAGGATTATTTTATAACGATTATCAGAATTTATTTGAACAAAAAAATCCTGAAGAGGAGCCGAGCACAACCATCCGTGGCAATTTAACCCTTAGCAAAAATCCTATTATCAAATTTATTCGGGATATCTACCGGCAATTCAGGTATAACTATGACTTGCGTTTTCTAAGAGTAAATCATGGTTTTGCCATCAAATCGGATATAGCGAAATTAAGAAAGGAGAGCAATAGCTTTATTGATCTGTCAAAGGCAGTGATCAATAAATTCCTGAGTGTTTATGTCAGACTCAGGTATCCGGGAGCCAGAAGGGAGTTTAAGCAGTTTTATAAAGATACCTACTATTGCCAGATTGTTCAGCTCAAGTATATCTTTAAAGATTTTATAAGCCGTAAAAAGTATAAGACAATCTCATTTAATGGCGAATTTGCACCGGAACTGCAGTTTGTTCTTCCATTCGCCTACTGGCATTTTAAAAACGGGACACTCGATAAAACCCAGTCCTCTAAATTTTCGAAAGAGTTATACTTTTTTTCTCCCAATCATGAAGAGATCTATGAAGAACGCTCCAATGAGGGGAATTACAATTTCGAAATCCCCCGTATACTTTACAGCCATGATTATAACATTGCCAAGTGGACTCAGGTCCCTTTAAAAGATGCCTACAGGAATAATATCTATGTCTATGATAAACCCATCCTGATCATAGCGAACCGCTATAACATGGAGTGGGATGATGTACCGGTCAGCTTCCTGAGCATTCCTGTACTTGATTCAATTATTAAAAGGCTCCGCGACAGATACACCATCATCTATAACCGTCCCAGACCACAGAATATTACTGTAGATAATAGTGTAATTTATGATCTGCATGAGTTTGAATGGCTGGAGAAAGAACATCCCGACCTTATTCTAATGGAAGATCTCTTTAAAGAGAATAAGGCGAATGCCAATAATTTCAATCATTTACAGTTAATGGTTTATGCCAATGCAAGTCATTTTATCTCAACGCATGGAGGAACGGGAGCTCTTGCCAGTTATTTTGGCGGGATCAATCTGATCCTCTCGAAAAAAGGTCCGGAACATCACTTCAAATGCTATGAGAAATTATACCCGAAACTCTCCGGAGCTACCATTTATCATGCAAAAACTGATGATGAACTTTTCAGACATATTGATAATTACCTGATTGATGAAAGTTATGTGTCCAAATAATGAAGATCTTCAATAAGGACCTATACTGGATCAGAGCCGGGTTTTTCTCCCTGCTTCAGAACCTCTCCGGGGTGTTTTTCAGCATAGGCAGTTTCTATATCCTGCTGAGAATTCTGGGGCCGAATGAGTATGGAGTATGGGTTTTATTTATGGTAACTGTAACTATCCTTGAAACTGTCAGAGGAGGTTTAGTTCAGAATGCATTAATCAGGTTTCTGGCCGCTGAGGAGAAAACAGAACATCACAAAATTACAGCTGCATCATTTACCATAAGCGGAATACTCAGTCTGCTATGTATTATTCTGATCCTGGGATTTGGAAACTTTCTGGCCTTCATATGGAAAGCCCCTGAACTGGTATTCATATTCAATATGTATTGCATTACCTTTATTATATCAGGGATTCTGACCCAATTTAACTGTATCCTTCAGGCAAACCTGCAATTCAGGAGTATTTTTGCAGGCTCTTTTATCATGCAATTCAGCTTTTTCGCTTATGCAGCTGTTTGCTATGTTTTCAGCTTCGGCATCAAACTGATTGATCTTGTTTATGTTCAGATCGCAACCAATACCATTGCGGCAATAATCACTTATTTCCTGGTCAAACCTTATCTTTCTATTTCATTTAATATTTACCCGGAATGGATTAAAAAACTATTCAATTACGGAAAATATGCATTCGGCACCTCAGTGAGTGCCATACTATCTGTTACCGTGGATCAGATGATGCTGGGTGCAATTCTTTCGCCGGTTCAGGCAGGAGCGTTTAATGTAGCAGTAAGACTAACCAACCTCCTGGATATTCCAACAAATGCAGTTGCGGTGATCGTTTTCCCTCAAAGTGCAAAGCGCATAGCCACTGAAGGTAAGGAAGGAATAAAATACCTGTATGAAAAATCTGTGGGTACACTCATTGCGCTATTAATCCCGGGGATACTGTTTCTTTATCTTTTTTCAGATTTTGTGGTTCAATTGGTTGCCGGCTCGAATTATAAGGATGCAATTCCGCTTCTGCATATTACCCTGCTTTATTGCCTGTTTACACCTTATGGAAGACAATTTGGCAACATACTGGATTCGATTGGTAAAACCCGTCTGACATTTTTTGTGGTGCTGCTTGTTACCTCAATCAATATTGGATTAAACTATTTATTCATCAGCAGATTTGGAGTACTCGGTGCTGCTTATGCCACTTTAACGGCACATATTATCGGATTCATTATCGGACAAAGGATACTCAAACGTGAGTTGAATGTCAATATCCTTAATACGTTTATTTATGCTTATCAGTTCTACCCCGAATTCTTCCGGAAATACATTAAATCATCCGTGTAATTAAACTGAAAGTGGTTTTTATTCTTCTAATTCAGGAATCTTTGGTTCCGGGCAACATAGTTACAGCTCTTTTCAACAAATTCAATTTCAAAGCCAAGGGCCTTCAGGTAATCAGTCAGTTCATTCAAATTATACACACTTTCTGTTGATTCAAATAAGATAATTTCTATTTGTGATGCCAGCTGATTGTTAATTCCTTTAATTATCTCATATTCAGCTCCTTCACAATCCATCTTTATTAAATGAATCCGGTCCTGACCCAGGTCTTTTAAAAGATCAGCAATCCCAATGATATCAATATGAACAAATTCATTACTTCGGGCTTCCAATTCAAACAAACTATGTCCACCAAGATTATTCTTATTCAGAAAAAGCTTTTCAGTCCGTGTCCTGCCCCCAACCCCTTTCTGAAATATTTCTATACTTTCCAGCTTACTTAATCTGATGTTTTGGGATAACTGTTCAAAGTTTTTCAGAAATGGTTCATAACAATATATGGTTGAATCAGGATAGCGTTGTTTCATCCTCAGGGAGAAAAGTCCTGTATTTGCACCAATATCTATTATAACGGGATTACCTGTTACCAGGTTGGGGTAATCATATGACTTCTCGGCAAAAATCTCATTATAGATATAGAGGGTCATAAAGTCCCTCACGATAAAGCTTCCACCCTCTTTCAGCTTTAAGCAAATGGTACTTTTATAAATCGATGGAAAAAACTTCAGAATCAGTGCCAGCCAGTATTTCCATGAAGAATGAAGTATCCGGTTGTGCTTTTTATAATTGCGGAAAGTAAAAATTTGTTGAAGTATCCAGTTTAAACGCCAAGATTTTAACGATATCATAAGATTCAGTTTAAAAAAGCATAAGAATCATCATAAATCAAATTAAAACTATCTAATCAATCATTCTTTACAACTTAACTGGGTAATATTAACATCGTTCAGAATTACTTCAAATTCTGTTCTTCTGTTCATCTGCTGCTCTGATTCAGGACATAAAACACCTTCTACACAGGAATTAATCAACCTGCTTTTACCATAATATTTTACTTCAATACGCCTACCGTCAATTCCTTTTGAGATCAAATAAGAGCGTGCGGCCTCACCTCTTCTCAAAGACAGCTCCCGGTTATAGTTCTCCGTTGCCCTGCTATCTGTATGACTTGCCGAAATAATACTGATCTCAGGATTTTTCTTCATAATCTCTGCAATTTTATCAAGAGCAGGTATGGCATCAGGACGAATATCTGCCTGATCAAGATCATAATAAATGTTTTGCAGGCTGAATGTTTTCTTCAATGTCTCACAGTTATCCATTACCCATTGCTGCAAATTTTCAGCCCTGTTCAATTTAACAAGCACATTGATCGTAGAGTCGGCTGTAATACCAGCAGTGCTCAGAAAGCTTTGTCTGCTCACATAAGTCATCCGGCTGCCGCTCAGTTCATAATCTGTTTCTTTTGAAAGAATTTTGCTGAACTCTCCCTTATCATTCGTCTGAATAGTATCTGAAATTCCATTGTTACGTAAGATCACCCGGGTACCGGAAAGTGACTTATTTGTACCTGCATCAACCACTTTACCCTTTAATACAACCGTATAGGCCATACGGGTAAACTGATAGACATCATCATTCCCTCTTCTGTTGGAGCTATAGAAACCACTTTTACCGGCTTCATCCATTATGAAACCAAAATCATCCGATGAGGAATTGATATCAGATCCCATATTCCTGGGAGTACCCACTGCTTTAAGATCTTTCAGAATTACCTCAAAAATATCAAGGCCACCCAATCCCGGATGTCCTGTAGAAGAAAAATATAATTTACCGTCTTTATGAAGGAAGGGAAATTGCTCATTACCCTCTGTATTGATCTTTGGACCAAGATTGGTTGGTCTGCCCCATTTTTTTCCGTCACCGGTACGAACACTATAATAAAGGTCTGTACCACCAAATCCTCTGGGCATATCTGAGGCAAAGATCAATATTTTGCCGTCCTGTGATATTGCCGGATGTCCTGTAGAATATTCGTTATTATTATACGGGAATGGTATTATTTTATCCCATCCGGGACCTGAAGCGGTATATAGTTTCAATTTATTCACACCATTATTACTTTTAGAAACTTTTCCACCCACGTAATTATTCCTGGTAAACAGCAGGCTACCTTCAGGCAGCAGGACAGCCGGTCCTTCATGATAACTGCTTCTAACTTTTCCCCGGAGCAGATAAGGCTCAGTTCCGGGTTCTTCTTCTTTGGGTCTGGAGGAAGCGAATAAAGACAACAGGGATCGTTCAGAGTCAGAATTGGCAGCCATATATTTTGAGGCTTTTGGACTTTCCGATTTCCCTGTACTATCAGGATCTGCCTCAGTAATATCTTCCAGTTTGTCAACTATATACATATCAGAATAGGACGTACGATCCCACTGAAAAACATATCTGGTCTTTTGAGAACGGTTGCTGATGAAGAGCAACCCATCCTTGTAATACATAGGAGAATATTCTGAGGCATCCGTATTAATACTGGAATAGGTTACCCTGAATTCTCCGGCATTCCTGGTAAAAGTATTCAGATTTACTTTACTGAAAGCATCTGCGCGACGGTCACCGGGCTTCATACTTAAATACTTACGGTACCACTGTTCAGATTGCTCGTATTTTTCCTTATTGGCCAGGGCTTCGGCGTAGTATAATGCCCATTCCGGTTTAATATTTTTAAGTTTACACAGCTCTCCATACCAGTAGAGCGCTTCGTCATAATCTTTTATATTGCGGTTACTTCCGGCCATCATTTCCTGAGCAGAAACATTTTCCGGATCCTTTTCCAGGACTCTTTTCAATTCCTTGATTGCATCAGTGAAACGCAGTGATTGATATTCAACAATAGCCTTTCTTAACAAAGGGCTATTATCCACCTGCTGTGCACGTGCAATGGGCATGACAATGAACAGAAATATAGATAAAAGTGTTATAGTTAATGTCCTTAATTGCATATCTGAGATCAATATAATTAAAAATATCTGGGTGACAAGGTTTTGCTACGGTCAAAAGAGAATTCATATCTTAACATGAATTCATGACTTCCGGAATTATACTTCCTTAAATCTGTCGTGCTCTTGTCATATGCATAACCTATCCGCACCTGAGGACTTACCTTTATTTCCATCAGCGCTGAGATGTCGGCACTGGTACGATATTCAGCACCAATTGCAATTACTTCTTTAATCCAGAGTGTTGCATTAAAATCGCCTTGAACGGGTGCTCCGCGTACCCCTTTTACCAGTACTGAAGTTTTCAGATTAAAATCAAACCCGACTGGGATTACATACCCTGTAGCAAAGTAAGCATGAGCCGATTGTCTTGCAGTAATATCATCATCAGTAGTAAGATCATTATTATTCAATCGATTTCTTACGAAATCTTTAACAGACAGACCGGCATAAAACCTGTTGCTATTATAATATACTCCGGAGCCAAAATTAAAAAGAGTCTTATTTATATCCCTCGTAAACCCGGGATCCCCTATAGGTCCTG
Organism: Pedobacter sp.; assembly: GCA_041671205.1. Lineage (GTDB taxonomy): Bacteria > Bacteroidota > Bacteroidia > Sphingobacteriales > Sphingobacteriaceae > Daejeonella. The sequence continues at coordinate 1,603 of JBAZCD010000062.1, read as the reverse complement.
CAGGATCAAGCACAACATCCGAGAATCCTGCACGATAACCTGAAACGGTACCTTCCAAACCAAAAGAGAGACTGCCATTATTCATTGGAATACGATACGCAGCACTCAATACACCCGTAGTTGTGTTGGTAATTCCAATCTTATCACTTGAAATCTGCACACCAAGGCCGATATGTTCAGAGGCAAATGGAGCATCCGCTGTAAAAGTCCCGGTTTTGGGAGCGCCCTCAATACCTACCCATTGGTTACGGTAAATCGCTGTAGCTGCAACAACGTTCCTGCTTCCTGCATAAGCAGGATTAATGGCAAGCGTATTAAACATATATTGCGAGAATAAGGCATTCTGTTGTCCAAATAATCTGCTTGATTGCACAACAATTGTTAATGCTACAACTAACCCTAATACTATTTTTTGCCTCATTGCCCCAATTATTGCCAGCATAATTACCTGTTTATGGTAATAAAGCCGGCATATTTATCTTTTTTGTCAATTATAATGATGTAATAATAGGTTCCGTCAGGAATATCCCTTCCCAGGAAAAACCCTTCGGTAACTTCTCCACCCCAGTCATTTCTGTAATCATCAGATTTATACACCCGATTGCCCCATCTATTATATATTTCGAGCGAAACCAGTTTACCATTAGCATTCTGAACCACGAATTTATCATTCATACCATCACCGTTAGGAGAGAAACCCTTGGGTACAAAAGTAGGCAGAGCATCTAACTGAATTGGTGTCACTACTGATGGGCTTATATCCCCGGCCGAATTCGGATCTGGTTTGAGTCCATTGGTAGAAACATCGCTCACCCTAAATCCGTTGACAGATGATATTGCCTCAGCAATTGCCGTATTCTGAAAAGTAGCACCCGTTGTTGACGACAGTTTTACATTGACCAGCAATTCTACTTTGGCTTCTTCAGCGGCTACCAGGCGACTGGTTTGTAACAAAAGCTCTGTATCGCTCAAGCCATTAAATGAAGAATTCGCTTTCAGGTTTCCAAAGGCTGTAACTGATTTTACCATAAACTGTGTACCTCCAAATGCTAATGCCACATTATCCTTGATACTTACATTCTCTAAGCCATTTGGACCAAAATTTACAGCAGTAAAAATGAATTTTACATCATACGTGCCATTCAATGCGGGTGTAACAGAAGCCAGATGCTTTGCCAATCCTATTTTAGCATTCGGATCAGTGACAACATTAACTGTGATTCCGGCATTTGCATTATTTGTTGCATAAGATGTGCCATCAGAACCATTCCACAAGAAATTTGCAGTACCACTCCAGTTAAATGCCGGTTCAAAAGTCAAACCCGCAAGATCTGCAGCCGGAATTTCCTGATTGGGAGTAACCAGCACACCATTCAGTTTCAAAACTCCATTTGGAGGCAGCGTTACTATTTTAACTTTTACCAGAGGATCACCATTCGGATCAGAAAACCTGGAAACAAAGTCTGTTACAGCAAAAAGAACAGGTATATACCCGGTACTTGTCTTTACTATATCAGATACTACTGGCGGATTATTAACAACAGTAATATTTACTGTAACTATGTTTCCGTCTGTTAATCCATCATTCACTTTATAGGTAAAG
>JBAZCD010000061.1:0-10417 GCA_041671205.1 Pedobacter sp. | reverse complement strand
ATTGGCGAAAGATGCTACATTAAGAATGCTATTATTGATAAAAATTGTTTCATTGGTAATGATGTTCGAATTAACGGAGGCAATCATCTCGAAAACGGGGATTTTAAAACTCATACCATTAAAGATGGAATTGTTGTGGTTAAAAAATTAGCTGTGATACCGAATGGAACTGTGATCTGACAGCAGGAAATTAAAGTATTATACAGCTATTTATTACCAAACAAATTTCCCAGGCCTCCCATCATATCACGGGTAGCTGCCTGCATCTCTGCCTGACTTACATTCTCTGCCTGTACAAGTGCTTTATTTATTGCAGCGGCCAGCAGTTCTTCAAGTTCCTCCTGATCAGCAGAGCGAAGAAACCCGGTATCAATTGATACCGAAGTAATATGCTTATTGGCAGTAGCAGATATTCTGATCTTGCCGTCTTCAACTTCTGCAGAAACAGAAATATGATCTAACCGTTTTTTTATTTCATCAGCTTTTTGCTGAGCCTGTAATAATTTATCGAACATAAAAAAATGAATTTTTGACTGAGATTACCTGGTGGACCCGATTATTTCAGAAGAAAGGGGCTTAGAAATAAAACCTTTTACCCCGGGATATAACTTTGATCGGAGCATATCCTTTTCATCAACAGAGGAAGAAACGATAAAAACGCGGATATCCTTTTTAAGATTTTGATTAAATTTTTCAAATTCTTCGAGAAAATCCCAACCATCCATTACCGGCATATTCAGATCAAGAAGAATAACATTCGGAAGTGATTCCTCATTTTCTTTGTTTTCCTTGAGAAAATCAAGCGCTTTCTGAGCTTCAGTATAACTATGAAACTCATCGAACAGTTTATTCTTGGAGATCATGATCTGCGCAATACGCTGATGGATTGGATCATCGTCAATAATAAAAACTCTGCTCTTCAAATCCATGTATGCAAGTTAACTATAATAATAAGCAATAAAAACGATTTGGATCAAAATGAGTCCTCAGAATTCAATTATAAATTTACTCCGCTTATTTATTTTAATTAATCCTCATCATCAGAAACAGAACTTTGCCCGTTGCCCGAATATGCACTTCGCCTCACCACCGGCATACCCACAATATTAAAAAGTTCATCCAGTTTCAGCAGACTACCGTTTGTCAGATTACTTAAAAGAATAACGGTAATATCCTTATTCAATTGCCTTAAATAAATATGCCTGAATCCATGCCACCATCCGGTATGGTAAACAACCTTGTTCTTACCATTTACAAAAGTGCGCCATCCATATCCATAATTAAAATGGCCCCGCTGCATTTCATTACGAGGAGCATATACAGAATCCATAGTCTGCGCCTTTAAGAGCCGGCCCTTGCGCATGGCTCTGTCAAATAAATATAAGTCGTGAACAGTGCTGTAAATTCCTTTATCACCAACCGGTCCATCCAGAAAATTCTGAGCCACAGAGCGGCGCCAGGTGCGGTCATGGCCAACCACATCCACCGGAATTTTTTCATATTCAGCCTTGGAATATACTGCTGTATTCTTCATCCCAAGCGGCTTAAAAATATTCTCAGCCATAAACTGAGCGTATTTCTTCCTGCTAACCTTCTCTATAATGGCAGCCAGAACCATGTAGTTTGAATTATTGTAATGGAATGTTCTGTTTGGCTTGGTATAAGGATTAGGCCTATGCTCAGCAATCAGCTTCATCACATCCTGATTGGTAATTCCCGGGCGCTCATCCTTTTTTTGCGCTTTCCACAGGTCATCCACGAAATAAACATAATTCATCATACCCGACCGGTGGGTTAAAAGACGTTCAACTGTAATACTATCATATGGGAAATCCGGATAAAAGTCTTTAACATTCTGATTGAGCCTGAGTTTTCCGTCCTCAACGAGCATCATAATCGCGGTTGAAGTGAAGGGCTTTGAGACCGAAGCAAGTTCAAAAACGGAGTTGATCCTGAGACTGTCGCGATGCAGATGATCAGCCCAGCCAATCGCCCGTTCATAAATGATCTTTCCGTTTTTTGCTACCAGTACATTGCCATTAAAACTGTATTTTCTGTGAAGATTCGTCACAAATTCATCAATCCGCTTATCCGCTTTTTTCGGATTATAATACAGGGTAACGCTGTCTGGCTGCTCTTCTTTAAGGATTCTTTTCTTTCTTTTTTCGGAAGGATCTGAACTACAGGCCTGTATAAAAAAAATTAGAACCAGCAGAACAAGGCTGTTACGGAAATAATCGTTCATGGAAATTGTTTGGTAAAGAATTTAATGCGGAAAATTAGAAAATATTATAAACAGGCTCATAAAAGAGTTATAAACACCTCTGCATAAATTGTTCAGATTGTTACAATAATAGATGGCAAAATATGAATTAATGGCCTCAACACAAGGTAAAAAAATCTAAATTTGCAACTCAATAAAAACCTATTCCAATGACATACAGAGTAGAACACGATACTATGGGCGAAGTAAGAGTGCCTGCAGATAAATACTGGGGCGCACAAACAGAGCGTTCAAGAAATAATTTTAAGATTGGGCCCGACGCATCAATGCCAAAGGAGATCATTGAAGCCTTTGCCTACCTGAAAAAGGCGGCAGCCTATACCAATACCGACAGTGGTATTTTGCCGCTTGAAAAACGCGATCTGATCGCAAAGGTATGTGATGAAATACTCGAAGGAAAACTCGTTTCAGAATTCCCTTTGGTGATCTGGCAGACCGGATCAGGTACCCAATCAAATATGAACGTGAATGAGGTTATTGCTAACCGGGCTCATGTTTTACAGGGAAATAAACTCGGAGAAGGTAAAACCTTCGTTCATCCGAATGATGATGTGAATAAGTCGCAGTCTTCTAACGATACCTACCCAACGGCCATGCACATTGCTGCCTATAAAATGGTGATGGAAACAACCATTCCGGGTGTTGAAAAACTTCGTGATGCCCTTCATCTTAAAGCAGTGAAATTTAAGGATGTGGTGAAAATTGGCCGCACACACCTGATGGATGCTACCCCCTTAACCTTAGGACAGGAATTTTCGGGTTATGTTTCACAGCTGAATCACGGACTTAAAGCACTTAGAAATACCTTAGACCATTTATCTGAACTGGCTCTGGGCGGAACCGCTGTGGGTACCGGAATCAACACACCAAAAGGTTATGATGTAACGGTTGCAGCTTACATCGCTAAGTTTACCGGGCTGCCATTCATCACTGCTGAAAATAAATTTGAAGCGCTGGCTGCACATGATGCCATTGTTGAAACTCACGGAGCTTTAAAGCAGATCTCAGTTTCTTTGATGAAGATTGCAAACGATATACGCCTTCTGGCCTCCGGACCGCGTTCGGGTATCGGAGAGATCCATATCCCTGATAATGAGCCCGGATCTTCCATCATGCCGGGAAAAGTTAATCCTACTCAAAACGAAGCTGTTACTATGGTGGCAGCGCAGGTTATGGGTAATGATGTCACCATCAGTATCAGTGGATCAAATGGTCATTATGAGCTGAACGTTTTCAAACCGGTTATGGCGGCCAACTTCCTTCAGTCGGCACGATTAATTGGCGACGCCTGTGTATCCTTCACCAATAACTGCGTTGCAGGAATAGAACCAAATTATGACGGGATCAGGAAACACCTGGAGAACTCCCTGATGCTGGTTACCGCACTAAACCCTCATATCGGATATGAAAACGCTGCCAAAATTGCTAAAACAGCACTTAAAGAAAATAAGTCGCTGCGTGAGGCTGCCCTTGGACTGGGTTTACTGACCAACGAACAATTTGACCAATGGGTCCGTCCTGAAGATATGATCGGCGGCTTAAAATAAATCCATAATACCTCTCCTCCACCCAAAGACCGAGGAGAGGTATTTAACTAAACAAAATGGTAAAAAACGCCTTCTATATCTTTTTTGCCCTGATCCTGCTCACTTCGGCCTCCTGCAAATTCAATCCAAATCTGCAGGGAAAAGGAACAGAAAGTCTTCAGGGGATCTGGCAAGAGGATAGCGTTGACTATCAGAATGAACGATTACAGTATTCCAGACATCAGCTCCGGTTTACCTGCGACTCGGTTTACATCACCATTAAAACTTTTGCAAAAGTAAATACCTATCCCGACTCCTGTTTTAATAAGGGCAGCTGGATCGAATACGCAAAAGGTACCTATCTGACAAAAGGGGATACCTTAATGTTCACAGCAACCTTCACCAAATCGAATTTTAAACAGAAAATATCCGGATGTTACCGTATCGGACAGTATCTTCCGGCATATATTATCAAAAAAAATTCCGGCGACAGTTTATATCTGGAAAGCTTAAAACAGCATCTTCAGATCAAACTTTCACTCAAAGAAAAAATTGTATGTGTTCAGAAACCCCTAAACTAAATTCATTATGAAAGTCTGGTCTTTAAAGAGAATGGTTCTGGCTCTAATGCTGATGTATCTCCCATTTCAGGGAATGGCATGGGGAATACTTGGTCACCGGGTAGTTGGTCAGATCGCAGAAAGCTATCTGAATAAAAAGACTGACCGCGAAATAAAAAAGATTCTGGGAAATGAAAATCTGGCAATGGCAAGCAACTGGGCAGATTTTATTAAATCTGAACCGGCGTATAATTACCTGAGCAACTGGCATTACATCAATCTCCCGGCCGGATTAAACAATGAACAGCTTGATTATGCCCTAAAGCGCGATACCGTTACAGATGCTTATACCAAAATAACTTTTTTGAGTTCCGAATTAAAAAATAAGGCCCTGGATCGGGATAAAAAGGTAATGTACCTGCGCTTGCTGATCCACCTGGTGGGCGACCTGCATCAGCCAATGCATACCGGACGTTTTGAAGATCTTGGTGGTAACAAAATACAATTAACCTGGTTCGGACAAAATACTAACCTGCACCGCATCTGGGATTCTGATCTGATCGGTTCACAGGAACTGAGTTACACGGAATACGCACATTCTGTCAATTTCATTGACAGAGATCAGCTGCATTCCCTGCAATCGCAGGATGCAGCTCAATGGGTTAATGATTCATACCGCATCAGTGAAAAACTTTATGCCAATGTTAAACCTGGCGATAAACTGAGCTACAGATATATTTACGATAATATCGAAATAGCCAACCAGCAATTGCTAAAAGGCGGAATACATCTTGCAGCCCTATTAAACAGCATATTTTCAGCCTAAGCTTAATTTCTATGAAGATCTTAATGGTTTGCCTGGGTAATATCTGCCGCTCTCCACTGGCTCATGGTGTTATGGAACACCTCGTACAGCAAAAAGGTTTAAACTGGGAAATAGATTCAGCCGGAACCAGCAACTGGCATGTAGGACAGCAACCCGACAAACGTTCCATAGCTATTGCCAGAAAATATGGAGTTGACATATCAAACCAAAGCTGCCGGCAGTTTGAAACCGCAGATTTTGAAAGGTTCGATCAGATTCTGGTGATGGATCATAGTAACCTGAATGATGTGAAATCACTTGCCAGAAATGATGAAGAACATAGCAAAATCAGTCTCTTCCTGAAAGATGCCATTGTTCCTGACCCCTATCATGATGATGATCAATTCGATCCGGTCTACCAAATGGTAGAAAAACGCTGCAAAGAATTACTTGCCGAATTCGCATCCAATCTTTAACCTGCAGGTCTTTTTGTACCTTTACCCCATGGCAGTCATCAAACCATCCATCCCGAAAGGAACCCGCGATTTTTCAGCATCCGAAATGGTGAAACGTAATCATATTTTCAATACCATCAGTTCGGTATTTAAAAAGTACGGTTACCAGGAGATCCAGACTCCAACAATGGAGAATCTTTCTACCCTTACCGGGAAATATGGTGATGAAGGGGATAAACTGATCTTTAAAGTTTTAAATTCCGGAGATTTTTTATCCAGAGTACCAGCAGATAAGCTCGCAACTCATAACTCACAACTCATAACTTCTGAGATAAGTGAAAAAGCCCTGCGTTACGACCTTACCGTTCCCTTCGCCCGTTACGTGGTGATGCACCGAAATGAGATCTCATTCCCCTTCAAGCGCTTTCAGATCCAGCCGGTTTGGCGTGCCGATCGCCCTCAGAAAGGAAGATACCGCGAATTCTACCAGTGTGATGCGGATGTAGTTGGCTCTGAAAGTCTGCTCAATGAAGCAGAATTTGTTTTAATTTACCACGAAGCCCTGAGCAAACTGGGACTGAAAGACTTTACTGTCAAGATTAATAACCGCAAGATCTTATCAGGAATTGCAGAGATCATAGGAAAGCCTGAACTGATCGTAGACATGACTGTAGCCATCGACAAACTGGACAAAATAGGTTTTGAAGGGGTGAGCAAAGAACTGATCGAGCGCGGTTTTACCGAAGCTGATATTGAAAAACTTAAACCGATCATTAACTTAAGCGGCTCAAACGAACAGAAGCTGAACAGCCTCCGTACAGTCCTTGCAGTATCCGAAACAGGTCTGAAAGGAATTTCTGAAATTGAAACCATATTTTCATACCTGACTCAATTCTCAATACCCAATTCTCAATACTCAATACTCAATTTAGAACTTGATATTACCCTTGCCCGCGGACTGAACTATTACACCGGAGCCATATTCGAAGTAAAAACTAATGAGGTGGCTATGGGCAGTATTGGTGGAGGCGGACGTTATGATGACCTGACCGGAATGTTCGGGCTGAGCGATCTGACCGGTGTAGGTATCTCATTCGGCGCCGACCGCATCTATGATGTGCTCGAAGAATTAAAGCTCTTCCCGGAAAGCACATCCGAAAGTACACGGGTTCTGATCAGTAATTTTGATGAACAGGCTGAAAGGTACGCACTGCCATTGCTTCAGCAATTCAGAAATGCCGGAATCCCTGCCGAGATCTATCCTTCATCAGCCAAACTGAAAAAACAGATGAGTTATGCAGATGATAAAAATATCCCGTTTGTGATACTGATTGGAAGCGAAGAAATGGAAACCGGGTTGCTCAGTCTGAAAAATATGAAAAGCGGGGAACAACAAAAGATCACTGCTGAGCAAATCATCGCTTCTTTATCATAAGACTTATGAATTTGCCTCTTTGTCTTGCATTTCAAAGTCGTCAGTCATGCAATATAAGGCAAAGTCGAAATCGGCTTTCCACTCACCCAGGTGATTCCGCAAGCCGGGGCTATTTGATATTTCCCCCCCAAAGCCTCCAAAAACTCTTCCGGTACCTCCAGATGCGGAATATGCCCCGAATTATTAAACTCGATCAATACAGAACCAGGTATTTTGGCAGCAGTTTCTTTTCCCAGCTGATTATAAAGCCCATACTTCTTCTGATCTTCCGGCTTCATTCTGGCCTTACCCACAATAGTTTTATCCTGAGTACCAATCAAAAGCAGCACCGGGACTTTCAGCAGGGGAAATTCATATACCACCGGCTGTTCATAGATCATCTGAGCGGTTAATGCAGAGACTTTGGCATACCTCGGAAATTCAGCGCTGCCATTAACTCCGGATGCTATACGAACCAGCTCATCATACTCGGGCTTCCATTGAACGAAATAAGAGCTCCCGTAATATCTTTTGACGCTTTCGGATGTAGTCTTAAGCTCGGCTTGGTACAATGCCTCCGGGCTGACATTGGGTACAAAACGGCGGTAATCCTCCAATCCGATAGGGTTCTCAAGGATCAGTTGTGTGGTCCGCTCCGGAAAAAGCAATGCAAAACGGGTGGCAAGCATCCCGCCCATGGAATGGCCCATCAAAACAGCCTTTTGAATTCCCAGGCTATCTAAAAGCTGTTTGTTCAATGCAGCAAGCCTGTGGAAACTGTAATTGATAAATGGTTTCGATGATTTCCCAAAGCCTATCTGATCAGGAACCAGTACCCTGTAGCCCTTTGTGCTGAGTACCCTAATAACATTTGTCCAGTAATACCCCCCAAAATTTTTCCCATGAAAGAGCATTAAAGTCTTGCCGTTTGGATTTTCCGGCTTAATATCCATATAAGCCATACGCAGATCCTGACCCTCAACATTCAGGGACAAAAAATTTACCGGAAAGGGATAATCTACATTTTCGAGGGTGATAGACAGTACCTGCTTTTGCTGAGCATAGCAGACTGATGTAACAAGCAAGAGAAAAAATATACCTAATATTCTCATAATCAACAATTTAAAATTAAATTCAGAAAATCATCCGGCTTTTATTTTATTCCGGATAAACCAATTACAATTTTCTGCCGTATATGCTGTAAATCGATTCTATTCGAAATTTAGACAATTAAAAAGCGATAAAACAAAATTATTATGGAACGTAAAGATTTTCTTGCAGCATTGGGTCTGAGTGCAGGCTCATTAGTGATCACCTCGTGCCTTGGGGCTTGTGGCAAAAGTGATACCGGTTCTCCCTCAACAGGTACTCCCACACCAACTCCGGGAACCAAGATCGATTTTACTCTTGATGTGGGCACAAACACCGATATAAGTTCGAAAGGCTGGACGATCATGAATGGGGTAATTATTGCAAAAAACGGCTCTAACTATATTGCCCTTTCTTCTTCATGTGCACATCAGGGAAACCCGCTGACCTATAATCCTGCGAATAATAATTTTCCATGCTCCCTGACTGATGCTGCTCATGGATCTGTTTATGACGCTAACGGAGCCAAAATACAGGGACCCGCAACTTCAGGTGTAAAAAAATACAGCACCACCTTAAGCGGAAGTTCCCTGCGCGTTTTTGAAGCCTGATCCTGAAATAATTCAAATCATATGAGAAAGTTTTTCCTGTTGCTTTATTTTATACTTCCGTTTTCTGCTTTCGCACAGGAAGATCTGATGAAGCTTGTTGCAGACAGCAATGAAGTTTTTGTCAGGACGGCAACCTTCAAAGCCACCCGCATCATTAACGGTCATTCTGTTGAAACGGTTGGTAAGAACAATATGGATTTTATCATTTCCCATCGCTTTGACCGTATAAACGGTGGTTTCGATGAGTTTTTCGGACTGGATGCCGCTACCAACCGCCTTGGACTGGAATACGGAATCAATAACAGGCTCATGGTCGGGCTCGGCAGAAGCTCTTTCCAGAAAACATTTGATTACTTCGCCAAGTATAAGCTAATCAGACAAACGGCAGGTGCAGGAAGTACACCCATATCTGTTTCATTATTAGGATCTTATGCCATACGCACACAAAAAACCACCCCGCAGCTTTCAGGGCTTGACCGGAGCAGTTATACCGCCCAAATCCTGCTTGCCAGAAAGTTCAGCGAAGCGTTTTCATTACAGTTATCTCCAACACTCATCCATAGAAACAGACCCGATTTTATTACAGACAATAAAACGGTTATCACTACAGGCATTGGAGGCAGAATGAAATTAACCAAACGAACTTCATTGAACGGGGAATACAATTATGTGCTTCCAAAACAGATAGACGACAGCTATACAAATAATCTTTCGTTCAGCTTTGATCTTGAGACCGGAGGTCATGTTTTTCAATTGCTCTTTACCAACTCATTCGGGATGACTGAAAGACAGTTCATCACAGAAACCAACGGAAGCTGGGGCAGCGGTGATATCCATTTTGGTTTCAACATTTCAAGAACATTCTCTTTTGAAAAAAGAAGTAAACCGAAACCATGATGCACTATTTCTTAATATCGTCATTTATCCTGCTTTTCCATTGTGCCTCGGCCCAAAATAAGTTATACAGCATCAAAAAAAGCGAGTTTAGCTTTTTCTCTACAGCTCCGCTTGAAGATATTGAGGCTAAAAATACACGTGCGAATTCGATCATTAATACTTCAAACCGGGAACTGGTTGTACGTATTCCTGTATCACAGTTTCAATTCAGAAACAAGCTGATGCAGCAGCACTTTAATGAAAATTATATGGAAAGTGAAAAATACCCTTATGCCACTTTCAAAGGGAAGATCAATGAGGAACTGGATTTCAGCAAAGCAGGGGTTTATTCTGTCAGCGCCAGCGGAACATTGAATATACACGGAGTTGATCAGGATAGAAAACTGAGCGGTAAACTAACTGTGGGAGAAAACTCCATGCTGCTTGAAACAAAATTTGAGGTCTTGCTCATCGATCATAAAATTGAGATCCCCAAACTGGTATTTAAAAAGATCGCAGAGAAGATTGAAGTTACTGCCAGTATCAATTATATTCCTTACATAAAATAGCTATCTGGCTGTATAGAATTTTTACTAACCAATTTCAATAAAAAAGCCAGACAAATTGCCTGACTTTTTTTGATTTAATATCTACGCGAAAACTATTTATCCAGTGGACGCACCATCGGAAGCACAATACTGCTCAAACGCGCGCCGCCATGATGTATGGTTTGTTGTGCCACACGGGTACGGTCGCTGCTGCCAAATGGATCACCGGTGTTCGGATTCCGGTCAAAC
>JBAZCD010000060.1:0-10429 GCA_041671205.1 Pedobacter sp. | reverse complement strand
AGTATTATTAATTTTTGATCGTTTTGATCCGGTTTATTGGATGATACTGGCAGGATTTGCTATGTATTTACCCTATATAATTTTTCATACGGTCTATTTTGAGCGTTGGATAGCCTATTTTAAAATAAAAAGTAACATTGGTTTTTTGATGTACATTTCTGATGCTGCCGGGTATTTAGGAAGCACATGCATTTTATTATTTAGAAATTTTAATACTGCCAATATCAGTTGGATAGACTTTTTTAAGATAAGCGGATTAATCACTGCAATTATGATTATCCTTTTATCCCTGCTGACCTATTTTTATTTTAATAAGCATCAGTTTAAAAATGGATAACAAATCAGATTATATAAACCAGCTTAAATTATGGGTAAAAAATCAGCTATAGTTGTTGGAGCCGGAATTCTTGGCCTGGCAACAGCAAGGGCACTTGCAAACCGGGACTATCAGGTTACAGTTATTGAACGATCACAGTTTTCAATTGGGGCCTCAATCAGAAATTTTGGGATGCTTTGGCCTATCGGTCAGCCTGACGGACTGTTATATGACAGGGCTATAAGATCGCAGGAAATTTGGAAGGAATTCTTTCATTCGTCAAACATTCCATACAATGCATGTGGCAGTTTGCATTTAGCTTATTGTAAGGAAGAACTTGATGTTCTGGAAGAATTGGCTGACTTATTTACTGAGGGCGGCAGACCGGTTAATTTCCTTTCTGCTGATCAGATAATGAATAGATTCTGTGGAATTAATCAGCATAATTTAATGGGCGGTTTATACAGTGACGATGAAGTTATTGTAGATCCTAGGGAAGGTATCCGGAATTTACCCGATTATTTGAACTCGAAATTTGGCATAGAGTTTATTTGGGGGACTGCTATAACCAGGGCTCAATCAGGGACCGTATTTTCTTCTTCAAAGAGATTTGACGCAGATTTGATTTTTATATGCTCCGGAGCAGATTTTGAAGTGCTTTATCCTGAAATATTTAGTGAACAGGAAATAACCAAATGTAAATTACAAATGATGCGATTTGTCTCAGAAGAATCCGGATTTAAGATTGGAACTTCAATCTGTGGAGGTCTGTCCTTGTTGCATTATAAAAGTTTTACTGCCTCGAAGTCATTGGAAGCATTAAAATTAAAGATTGAGGAAGAATTGCCTGAGTATTTGAAATGGGGAATCCATGTTATGGTTTCTCAAAATATGAATGGTGAATTAACCGTTGGTGATTCGCACGAATATGGTTTGGATTTTGACCCATTTGACAAAAATTTTATAAACCAAATGATTCTGGATTATTTACGGGGAATGATGCATATCGATGACTGGAAGTTAATTGAATCCTGGAATGGGACTTACCCAAAAATGATTAATGGGAAAACAGATTTACATTTAGAAGCTGAATCAGGGGTTCATATTATTAATGGAATTGGAGGGAATGGAATGACTTTATCATTTGGTCTAACAGAAGAAATTGTAAACAAAATTTAAGAAAGATTATGCTGAATCTAATCACAAAACAAATTATAAGCTTGTTTGAATCCAGGGGCAACTCGATGTATGGTGGCGAGGCTGTTACACAGTTGGAACATGCTTTGCAGGCAGCATATCTGGCAAAGAAAGATGGAGCCTCTGATAGCCTTATTGCTGCCTCATTGTTGCATGATGTTGGCCATTTATTACACGATCTGCCTGAAATGGCAAGTGAGGATGGAATTGATGATGTTCACGAAGAGTTAGCAGCCAATTTTTTGAATGATTATTTCATTGATGAAGTTATAGAACCGGTAAGATTACATGTACAGGCAAAACGGTATTTATGTGCAACAGATCCCGGATATTATGAATCACTATCTGAACCCTCAAAAACTAGTTTAGCCTTTCAGGGTGGAATAATGATTGATAGCGAGATTGAGGATTTTCAAAAAAATCCATATTACAAAGATGCAGTTTCATTGAGAAAGTGGGACGATATTGCTAAGGATCCCGAAATGGAATGTCCTGATTTATATGAGTTTATTTCATCCATTGAGTTATCATTAAAAAGAAGATCATGAAAATAAATATGGTTGTGTTTGACATGGCGGGTACTACGGTTGATGAAGATAATGTAGTTTATAAAACCCTGCATGAGGCAATAGTCAAACATTCAATTTCGATTACTTTGGATCAGGTTTTAGAACATGGTGCCGGTAAGGAAAAATTACAGGCGATTATGGATATTCTGACTCAAACGAATCATCCTTTAAATTCTGATCTGGTCAATCAGATCTATGATTATTTTATCCTAAATCTGGCTCAAAACTATAAAAATCTGGCCATTAAGGCTTTGCCAAATGTTGAAAAAGTATTTAAGAAATTAAAAGAAAGAAATATTAAAGTGGTATTAAATACCGGTTATAATCGTGAAACGGCAGAATCCCTGATAAAAAAACTGGGCTGGGAAAAATCAGTTGATTATGATTTATTAGTAACTGCTACAGATGTAAAACAAAACCGGCCACATCCGGATATGATATTCTTAGCTATGAAAGAACTAGGAATTTCTGATGCAGATCAGGTAATAAAAGTTGGCGATTCTGTTATAGATATAATGGAAGGTAAAAATGCAAAATGCCATTTGAGCATTGGTATAACAACCGGAGCTCAAACTAAAGCACAACTTTTCAGTGCTAATCCCGATTATATTATAGATAATATCTATAAAGTAATTGAATTGATAGATGGTACTAATCCGGTTTTATAGATAAAATTTCTCAATGAATCAGAGTTAATAAAATTGAATTTAATCCTTTGGACGGGTCTGCTCATCAATCAGGAGGATCCCCCTTTGAACTCTTTTTTATTTCCTTACTTAGTCCGGCAAATATTTATACCTAACAATTTGCTGTTAATGAGTTAATATACTGGTAATAAGTGTTTTCTACATTTGTATAGAAAATTTGAAAGAATTGAATCAACTCCGCTCACTCTTATCTGAACTTATTTTCAACCTCACTTTTATTCATTTTTCTAAAATCGGTTCCATTTTTAGACATTAGAATGAAAAAGGGAAAAAGACAGGTAGACATCATTGTGATTTCAGATGTACATCTGGGTACTTATGGTTGCAGGGCTAAAGAGCTTTTGCACTATCTGAGATCAGTTAAGCCTAAAATTGTTGTTTTGAACGGCGATATTATTGACATTTGGCAATTCAGCAAAAGCTATTGGCCCAAATCACACATGAAAGTGATCAAGCACCTGATGAATTGGTTAAGTAAGGGTGTAAAAGTCTATTACGTAACCGGGAATCATGATGAAATGCTGAGGAAGTTTGAAGGCTTTAAAATGGGATCATTTCAGATTGTTAATAAACTTGTTCTCGACCTGGATAACAGCGAAAAGGCCTGGATCTTTCATGGGGATGTTTTTGATGTAACCATGCAGCATTCCAAGTGGCTGGCAAAACTTGGTGCTATTGGTTATGATTCATTGATTGTGATTAATAGTTTTGCGAACTGGATTTCAGAGAAAATATTCAATAAAGGAAAACTTTCATTTTCAAAAAAGTTGAAGAACAGTGTAAAAAGCGCGGTGAAGTTCATCAACAGTTTTGAACACACAGCAGCAGATATTGGAATTAGTAATAACTACCAATATGTGGTGTGCGGCCACATTCATCATCCTGAAATGCGTATGATTGAACAGGAGAATGGGAGCATTATGTATTTGAATTCAGGCGACTGGATAGAGAATCTTTCTGCTCTTGAATACCATAATGGAAACTGGACATTATTCCGTTTCGATGATTCTGAAAGAGTGGCTATGCTGAATTTGCCTGAAGAGGAATCAGATGAAATGAACATCAGGCAATTGTTCAATCAAATGCTGACTGAATTCAATTTAAAAACCTCATGAAAATTTTATATGCAATTCAGGGTACTGGAAACGGGCATGTAACACGTGCAAGAGAGATTGTGCCATTACTAAAAAAGGAACATGATATAGATATTCTGATCAGCGGTATCCAGGCTGATGTTGAATTGCCATTTGAAATTCAATACCGTTTTCATGGTTTAAGCTTCATTTTTGGGAAAAAGGGTAATGTTGATATAGCCGAAACGTACAAAAAATCCCGTTTGAAACAATTGATGAAAGATATCAGATCACTCCCTGTTGATAAATATGATCTTGTGATCAGTGATTTCGAACCCGTTTCATCCTGGGCCTGTTATTTTGCCGGCAAACCATGTATTTCGGTTAGCCATCAGGCTGCGGTGTTAAATAAAAAATCGCCTAAGGCCGGGAACTTTGATCCCATTGGTAAAACTATTCTGCGTTCATATGCACCCTCTACAAGTCAGTATGGCTTTCACTTTAAATCCTATGATGTTAATATATTTACTCCGGTTATTCGAACCGAAATCAGGTTAAAAAAACCATCAAATTCAGGGCATTATACTGTTTACCTGCCTGCTTATGATGATGTAAGGATCATAAAAATCCTGACTATGATTGATGATGTGGAATGGCAGGTTTTTTCCAAACATAACAAACAGTCTATTCGAAAAGGAAATGTGTGGATAAGACCAATAAACAACGATGAGTTTATTGACAGTATGTCGAAGGCAAAGGGTGTTTTTTGCGGTGCCGGATTTGAAACGCCGGCAGAAGCGATGTTCCTTAAAAAGAAACTGATGGTAATACCGATGAAGGGGCAATACGAACAGCAATGTAATGCCGCAGCTTTAGAGGAAATGGGTGTTCCGGTAATAAAGAGTCTTAAGGAAAAGCATCTGAAAAAAATAGTAGATTGGGTTTTAAACGGGAAAATAATTCCTGTTAATTATCCGGATATGACTGAAACTATTTTGAGGGATATTATTGCAATTGAAGCAAAGGCAGGAATCGAGACAATGACATTGATGCCTAAGAAATCTGACTTTCAATTATCCGGGAATACTAATTTTCTAAAAAAACTTGAGAAGATAGCTTCCGGAATTTTCTGATGGTTAAAAGAGCAGATTTTGATGAAGATTTTGTATGGGGTGTTGCGGCCTCTGCCTTTCAAACAGAAGGGGCGGTTGATACCGACGGAAAAGGCCTTTCAATTTGGGACGAGTTTTCAAGAAAGAAAGGTAAAATCTTTAAAGGACATGCTGCTGATATCAGCAGCGATTTTTACAACCAGTATACCCGGGATATAGCATTGATGAAATCAATGCATATCAACAATTTCCGATTTTCATTTTCATGGTCCAGAATATTTCCAAATGGAACAGGTGAGGTAAATGCCAAAGGTGTAGACTTTTACGACCGGGTAATAGACCTTTGTTTGGAATTGGGAGTAAGACCCTGGGTAACCTTGTATCACTGGGATCTTCCATTGGCATTGCAACAGAAAATGGGATGGGTGAACAGGGATATCGTGGACTATTTTTCCGATTATGTTGCATTTTGCATCAATCACTTTGGAGATCGGGTTAAACACTGGATGATTTTAAATGAGCCCATGGTTTATACCGGTGCAGGTTATTTTTTGGGTATTCATGCACCCGGAAAGAGGGGAGTGGATAAT
Source organism: Pedobacter sp. (assembly GCA_041671205.1). Classification (GTDB taxonomy): domain Bacteria; phylum Bacteroidota; class Bacteroidia; order Sphingobacteriales; family Sphingobacteriaceae; genus Daejeonella. Next base: position 4,865 of record JBAZCD010000060.1, on the reverse strand, counting down.
TTTATCCCGGCCATTCATCATTCGGCGCTGTCGCAGGCAACAGGTATCAGGATTGCTCAGCAATTAAGAACTGATCTTGAAGTTGGAACAACTTTTTCCTGTTCTGCTATACATCCGCATACAGCCAGAGAAAAAGACCTCAAGGCCGCCAAAAGGGTAGATGCTTTAGTTAACAGGCTATTTGTAGAACCTTTGAATGGATCAGGCTATCCGATGGAGGATCTTCCATTTTTAAAAAGGATTGAAAAATATATGCATCAGGGTGATGACGATGCCTTACATGCTGAACCCGATTTTATAGGTATTCAAAATTATACAAGGGAGGTAGTGAAGCATTCCTATTTTATACCTTATATAAGTTCATCCTTAGTTCATGCTAAAAAAAGGGTGCAGGAAGTAACCGAAATGGACTGGGAGATCTATCCGCAGGCCATGCACGAAATGCTTCATCATTTTTCAAAATACAAATTCAAAAAAATATATGTAACAGAAAATGGCGCCGCTTTCCCAGATATTGTTGAGAATGGAAATGTGAATGACATCAAAAGAATAAATTACCTTCAATCTAACCTAGCAGAAGTATTGAAAGCAAAAAAAGAGGGGGTAAACGTAGAAGGATATTTTGTTTGGAGTTTCACAGATAATTTTGAATGGGCAGAAGGATATCGCCCCCGTTTCGGTTTAGTGCATATAGATTATGAAACCCAAAAAAGAATAATTAAAGCCTCCGGCCATTGGTATAGTAATTTTTTGTCTGAAATTTAATTTCAATCCTGTCTTCATGGGCCGAAGATTCCATTCAGGCTAATCTCTAATCTATAAAATGCAGAGACTAGTTCCCAATATCCATTTCCTTATTACCATTGCATATAATTTAGTTTTAATCTGAGCTCATTTCCTGTGAGTCTCTGATTATTTAATATTTAGGTTTTTAATTTCACATAATTTTATCTACTTTAATTTAATGTTTTTAAATGAACCCTAATATTAAACCTTTAACTAATTAAATTTGTTATGAGTCAAACTATTAATGCAAACCGCCTCTTTCTGGCGAGTTGTTTTGCACTGATTACAACGGCCTTTTCATTTAGTATACGGGCGGGAATCTTAACCCAGCTGGGAACTGAATTGAATTTAGACCCGGTACAGTTAGGTCACATTAATCAAATGTGGTTTTTAGGCTTCCCGATATCCATGATTCTGGGAGGTATTTTTTATTCCAGTATTGGCCCGAAATTGATTATGCAAATTGCATTACTGGCCCATGCAATCGGTATAATTTTAACAATTTATGCCACCGGGTATGACACTTTATTGATTTCTACTCTGTTAATTGGTTTAGGCAATGGTTGTACCGAAGCAGCTTGTAATCCAATGATCGCTGATTCTTATTCCGGCTTGAATTTTAGTCGTAAAATGAACCGTTTTCATATGTGGTTTCCCGGAGGGATAGTTTTAGGAGCTTTGATTTCTAAATTCATGACTGATGCAAACATGAACTGGCAGTCTCAAATTTGGGTTATTCTAATCCCAACCATCATTTATGCGGTTTTATTCTTTGGACAAAATTTTCCAAAACCCAGAATTGTGGAGAATTCAACCCTTGATAACTTTAAAGCAATGTTAAACCCACTGTATTTGTTTATGGCTGCCTGTATGGCATTAACTGCTATATCTGAGTTTGGCCCTCAGCAATGGGTGGGTCCTATCCTGGCAAAAGCGGGTGCAAGCCCTATGCTGATTTTAGCCCTGGTAACTGGATTAATGGCTGTTGGAAGGTATTTTGCTGGCTCACTCATCAAACAGCTCAATACGGTAGGGGTCTTGTTAGGTTCTGCTGTTTTTGGCGTACTGGGTATTTATATGATGAGTACAATGGATGGTACAATGCTTTACTTAGCTGCAGTATTTTATGCTCTTGGAATCTGTTATTTCTGGCCGAATATGATTGGATTTATTGCAGAAAATATACCTCAAACCGGAGCCCTTGGACTATCAATCATGGGTGGTATAGGAATGTTTTCCTCTTCAATGTTTCAACCAATTATTGGGGGATGGATACAGGACAATAAAATTGCTGCAGTTTCAAAAGGATTAGCCGGAGATGCAGCAGATTTAGCTGCTGGTCAGGCTACATTATCTAATATGTTGATTTTTCCGGCTATTCTCATCGTCGCATTTCTAGGTCTTTATTTTTATATGAAGAAGCGAAAAGAGCTGAGTCCGGCTGTCTGATATCTTTTAGGAGGAGGCATTTGCCTCCTCTTTTTCTTTTGTGTCTTTGAATTTTTATTTCACAAATATAACTTGTACTTAATTCTCTAAAATAGCCCGGAACCCAGGGTTCCGGGCCATTTTTTGGAGGATTTGAAAATTCTCATTGATCGTATCTTGATTGCAAATCCCGGCAACATGCAGATTAAATCAGAACAGAATCATAAACCACAACTTTCGACCACAGGTGGCCGTAATTTTTTGCAAAATCCTGATGCACAGGATGCGCCTGGTAAACAGCCTGTCCGGCAAGGTCATCAAAGTACAATAGTTCTGATACCCCCCAGCTGCTGTCTATCACACTTCTTTTTTCTGTGTTTGCAACGATTCCGATGTGCATTTCACGCACCGTTTCAATTTTTTTAAGGGTCTTGATACCCTCGATCAGTTTCTGGCGGTCTTCTTCAGATCCGGCTCTTTTAAGCCAGAAATATACCTGATGTGCAATGCCGTATTTTCGGGTTTTTGGAGATATAGTCATGGCGGTTGCGGCTGTGCCGGCGGTAAGTGCAGCGGCAGTACTTATAAATTTTCTTCTGTTTGATTGGTTCATTGTTGCTGGACTCTGAATAAGTTTTAAGAATTAATTGCAAATATTTTTCTTTTTGGACATTTTTTTTCGTTAAAATATAATTATTTAATTTTTGATATTATTATTTTTTAACCGGCCTGGTATCCATTTCCCAATCATCTGTTCTGAATAAATTGACAGGTAATCCTTCTTTATTAAATAAATTGGGAATTGCGGTATTATTAAAGGCAAACCGAACTGCAACCGGATTTTTTATTTTTTTATTATAAACGATCATGGTGTTGCCCTCAATTTTTGCCTGTGCAGGTAAAAAGATTTTATCATCTGCTGCAATTTCAAAACTTGTGATCTGAGCTCCGGTAGAGATCAAACCATTTGCTGTGTTTGTAAATTGAATTTTTATTTTGTCTTTTTCAATTGCATGGCCGCTATAAACAGGGCTTTCACAGCTAATGTCCCTGTAACCATAAGTTTTGTTCAGAGCCAGATCAGATAAGCGTTTGGCAACTTCTTTCTTTGGTGTGGGATGAATGTTTGTTGTGTCGGGAATTAAATCAGTAATTACAACCATACCAGTATTGGGATGACTGGCAGATCTGGTTTGCGTTTCCCGGAGTAAAGCTCCAACATTTTTAAATCCGTAAGTGTAGGGGGCAATTTGTACAAAATAGAATGGGAAATTTTTATTCCATTGCTGACGCCATGCATCAATCATACCAGTAAATAATTTCTCGTAGGCATAATAAGTTCTGACATTGCTTTCACCCTGATACCAGATTGCTCCTGCAATGGAGTAATTTGTTATTGGATAGATCATAGCATTATAAGCCAATGCGGTTTGATGAGGCCATCCGGGCTGAGATTTTAGTTCCGCGGCACCTTTTTTAATGATGCTGTTAGTATTGACCACATATTCCGGCGACCAGGTTTCGGCGGGAGTACCTCCCCAATTTGAATTGATCAGCCCAATTGGGGTATTCAGTTTCTCGTTCAGGTATTTACCAAAAAAATAACCAATTGCACTGAATTTAATCATTTCTTCAGGCGAACAAACCACCCATTTTCCGTCCAGATTATCCTGTGGAAATGCCGAAGTTGATTTACTTACATAAAATAATCTGATCTTATTATTCCGGGCATTTGGGGCTTCATCCTTGCTTTGTGGTAAATTTTGAGTGCCCGACCATTCCATATTGCTTTGGCCGCCACATACCCATACTTCTCCAATTAAGACATCTTCAAGTTGTATGGTATTATTTCCCTGCAGGGTAATTGAATAAGATCCGCCTGCCTCAGGGGTTTTGATTTCTGCCATCCATTTGGCATCATTGGTCGCCTGAGTTTGATATGAGGCATCATCCCAGCTTGTCTTAATCGTAATTTTTTCACCCGGCGAGGCCCAGCCCCAAAGCTTAACAACCGATTTTTGCTGCAAAACCATATGAGATCCGATGATATTCGGTAGCCGGATATTCCCTGTAACTGATATTGAAATAAAGCAAATCAGAATCAGAAATAGAATTCGTTTTGTTATAAATAATGGTTGAATCATGAGAGTTGAAATTTCCTAAAAACTTGTTTATTAATTTAAATATAATCGTTTTCGCTGATTGTAAAATTAGATTTTGTTCTTTAAGACTAATTTGTGATTTTGTTATTCAAAATAAGGGAAAAATGAAGAATGAATTAAGTAAGCTAATAATATTATTGTTTCTTTTTGCTCTGACTCCGGCAGTTGGTTTTTCGCAGAAAATAAAGCATGTCATATTAATTGGCTCTGATGGATTTGGTGCCTATGCCTTTGAAAATGCAAAGGTGCCTAATCTCAGAGCTATGATGAAAGAAGGTTCCTGGAGTTTATAGGCGAGAACTGTCCTGCCCTCCTCAAGTGCGGCAAACTGGGCATCGATGGTGATGGTTGCAGGTGATGCTAAGAATCCCGGAGGATATGTCATGGTTTTTGCGCTACGGGATAATAAGTAAATCAAATGCAATCTGTTAATTTTTGAATGCGGGGATTTAATTTGACTAATAATTCTTTTAATTTAAGAGAAATTTA
>JBAZCD010000059.1:10149-10433 GCA_041671205.1 Pedobacter sp. | reverse complement strand
GAATTAGTCTCAAGCCAGATGCTCTCATCATATCTGCGTGAATGTGATCTGGATAACAAGTGGATTGATGCAAGAAGTTATATTCATACTGATAATACCTACAGAGAAGGAATTATTGACTGGGATAAGACCTCTGCATCCGTTCAAACCTTAAAAAATATATTGGCGAAACAAATACTCGTTTCACAGGGCTTTATCGGCGGTACATCTGAGAATTTTACGACAACTCTAGGTCGTGAAGGTTCTGATTATTCAGCAGCTGTTTTCGCTTCATGTCTGAAGGC
>JBAZCD010000059.1:0-10139 GCA_041671205.1 Pedobacter sp. | reverse complement strand
GAAAGATGTACCCGGAATCATGAATGCCGATCCCGCCTTATTCAGTTTTGCTCAGAAATATGAAAGACTCCCCTATTCAGAGGCTCTTGAACTGGCATATTACGGTGCCAACATCATCCATCCAAAAACAATAAAGCCCCTGCAAAATGCAGGGATCCCGCTGTTTGTAAAACCATTTCTCAGGCCTGAGGAAAGCGGAACCAGAATTGATCAATCAGCAAAAGTTAATACCAGTATTCCGGCAATTATTCTAAAAAAGAATCAATTATTGCTTACTGTTTCCACAAAGGATTTCTCCTATATGGACGAGGAGCTCCTGAGTTTACTCTTAAAGGTATTCCACGACGCCCATATCAAACTGAATATGATGCAGTTATCTGCGCTTAGTGTATCTGTATGTATTGATCATAATACTGTTAAATTAAAAAGAGTAAGCGGTAAACTGGAAGACAGATTTCAGTTTACAAATTATGAAGGGCTGGAATTATTAACCATACTTTATTTTAAAGAAGAAGAAATTGGCGCATTAACATTAGGAAAAACCATTGTAATGGAACAATTCAGTAAAAACACGGCTCAACTGGTCATGCATTAAGTCAGTGAATAAAGAGATTTTAAATATTGATGTTCAGAATTTTATCTGGGACAATTTAAATACAAATATCCCGGCACTCAGCCTGAAAAAAAGCCCGTTTTCATTAATTAGTGCTAAAGAACTTGCTGAACAGGTTGACAGTAAAAGAAGATGTGAACATAAACTACCAACCTGGTTCCAAACTTCGGGTATTTATTATCCTTCTAAACTGGCCATAGAACAAGCTTCTTCTGAAATAGCTGCCAGATACAAAGCGAACTTAATTATAGGAGACGACATTATAGACCTGACAGGTGGCTTCGGGGTAGATACTTATTTCTTTGCCCGGAAGGCAAAGAATGTGACCCATTGCGAGTTGAACAAGGAGCTCTCTGAGATTTCCGGATACAATTCCGCTATTCTTGGAATAAGGATAGATTATCATCAAACCGATGGCATAGAATACCTTCGTGCTTCAAATAAGAATTACAGCACACTGTATATCGATCCTTCAAGAAGAGTAGATTCAAAAAAGGTATTTCTGCTGAAAGACTGTGAACCGGATATTATAAGTAATATGCCGCTTTTAATGACGCATTCCTCTTACCTGATGATCAAGACTGCACCACTTCTGGATATCCAATCCACCATCAATGAGCTGGGCGGCTTAAGCAGTGTACATATCGTCAGCATAAAAAATGAGTGTAAAGAATTACTCTTTATAATAAATATCAATAATTTTGGAGATGATCCATTAATCACATGCGCCCTGCTATCTGCAGATCAGGAAAAGACCTATAACTTCAGACTGAGCGAGGAAAAGGCTTTTAGGATAAAAGAATATTCTGAACCTTTAACCTATATTTATGAGCCAGACGTTGCCCTGCTCAAAGCAGGATGTTTCAAACTGATCACCCGTGATTTCAGGGTTCAAAAGATACAGCAGCATACACATTTATACACTTCATCCGAATTTAATGACTCATTCCCCGGTCGTAAATTCAAACTGAAAAAGGCATGGAATTATGGTACTTTTATTAAAGAACAAGGCCTTAAAAAGGCTAACATTATCTGCCGTAATTTTCCTCTGAATCCTGAAAATCTGAAGAAAAAACTAAAGATAAGTGACGGAGGAGATGAATATTTATTATTCTGCACCGACAGAAACAATGAACTAATGGTTCTGAATTGTGAAAGGATTTGAGTTCTGGCAAAAAAAATGGAGCTTCGAAAAGCTCCATACTAAACCATGTTTTTACGTTACCCGGATAAATGAAATTTGCCCGAAATATCCGTGCAACAGTCATCAATCCCCCCTAAACTCTCCTAACTCTGACTGCCTGAAGTCCTTTTCTACCCTCTTCAACTTCAAACTCAACTTCATCATTATCGCGAAGGGCATTTGCTCCGCCTTCTATATCTTTGAAATGGACAAAAACTTCCTTACCATCATTCTGGATGATAAATCCATAACCTTTCTGGCTGTTAAACCATTTTACTTTCCCTGTTTGCATAAGAATACCCTTAAAATTTGCCTGAAGGAATATCCAATATTGTCGGGATTCTGTCCAGGCGACTAACAATTAACAAACTTACATAATAAATGAATTATTTATCAGGCTGAGGAGTCATTCGTAAATAAGGTTTGATCTCTCTGAAGCCTTTCGGAAATTTAGCCGGAATATCTGCTGTTTTTATGGCCGGAATGACAACAACATCTTCACCTTCTTTCCAATCTGCAGGGGTTGCAACACTATAATTCGCTGTTAACTGCAGGGAGTCTATCACTCTCAAAATTTCCTGAAAATTCCTTCCTGTTGAAGCCGGATAAGTGATCATGAGTTTTATTTTTTTATCAGGACCGATAATAAAAAGTGAACGTACAGTAAATGTTTCCGAAGCATTGGGATGCATCATACCGTACATTTCAGCAATTTCCCTGTTCTCATCAGCAATTATCGGAAAATTCACTTCAACGTTTTGTGTCTCATTGATATCATTAATCCATCCTTTGTGTGATTCAACAGAATCAACACTTAATGCAATTATCTTTACGTTACGTTTATCAAACTCATTTTTTAATGAAGCTGTTCTTCCCAGCTCCGTAGTACATACCGGTGTATAATCTGCAGGATGTGAAAATAGCACAGCCCAACTGTCGCCTAAGTAGTCGTAAAAGCTGATCTCACCCTGAGATGTTTTTGCTTTAAAATTTGGAGCTAAATCGCCCAGCTTTAAATTCATAATTTTAATTGTTAAATGACATAAAAACACAAATCGAATTACACTACTAATTTAATGGATATTTATGATTGATTTCAAAAAAAAACACCTCATAATTGCATGAGGTGTTTTTTTGACTTTAAAATGTTTCTTTATAACACTTATAACCAAATCTTAATGTTTCTTCAGTTTCAGCTTATCATCAATCATGCCTTTAAACTTATTTCTGTCAAACACTTCGTTCAGCCGTTCGGCTTCGAAAACAGACATCCCGGAAAGACTGCTGATCGTATTGGGTATGGTAGAAAAAGCGAATGTTCCCTTTTCCGAATAACTCAGTGCAGCGGCAAGCAATTTTTCAGCAGGATCTCCAAAATCCCTGGTTACATCATCAGATACAGTATAATCCACAGCCATCCCTGAATAATAAGCACCTTCATTCTTTTGATTTTTGGTTTCAAACTGTGGAACATATAAGTCAAGCTGATCAATACCAATGGCAAAAAAACCAACCGGCTTACCATAGGTCTTTTGACCAATCAGCTTAATGTCGTTATGCATTACTCCTCTTAAACTGTTAATTACAAGTTCACTTGCAGAAGCTGTACCGCCAAGAACTAAAAAATAGATCTTTTTAAACTCGGCACTTCCTGATTTGGCAAAATTTTCCACATTTCCGGCATCTTTGGTAGGCCGGTAATCAATGTCAGCATAGGTTGCGTAGGTTTTGTTCACCCCCTGAGTAAAGGGTTGTAATTTGCCGTTAGCATCAAGCAGGGGCTGATTTGCCAGAATCTTAGCATTACCATCCTGCATGGTCCTGGTCCAGAAAGTGGTGTACATCACCTGACCATTATATGCAACCGGAGCAATCAGATTTGTAAATACATCAGCGGTAGCCACTGATCCACCACCATTGTAACGAAGATCAACAATAAGTTCAGTTGCCCCGGCCGCCTGAAATTTTCCAATCTCGGTGGTTAAAGCATCTCTTGAATTGGTGGTGAAGCTGTTGTAAACAATGTATCCGACTTTTTTGGAACCTATTGTAAATGTTTTGGTCAAAAATATAGGATTATTCGAATAACTAGCCCTGCCAATGGTCAAATCCTGGGAACTTCCATCGGGCTTAAGTACTGTTAAAGAAACCGTAGCCGCACTACCAAATACAGCATCACCAACAAATGTAATATTAGCACTTACGGCTGAACTCAAATCAGTTCTGCCATTTAATTGAGTAATGCGATAACCTCTTTTAAGTCCTTTACCTGCTGCCGGAGAATTGGGAGACACATATTTTACCCTGAGGTCGCTGGATGGAGATGCATTATAAAAGACAGAAAATCCATAATCACCACTGACTCCACCTAATTGTGAAGAAACTCCCCCATCATCCAGAAATGAATATTTCTCTCTGGGAGTTGCATCATTAGCTGTTGTTGAGAAGGGTTTGCCCGTTCCCGGGAGAGCTCTTATGGCATCCAATACCGCCTGATCGCTGGCATAAGTCCGGGGTTTGAAAATATCATAAGACGGCATCTGGTCATTCCAATAATAAGTTTCCTTTGAATATAAATAGATCGAGTCTTTGGTAAGTTCGGCCCGTGAAGCGACCACAACAGGAGTAGTTGGCGTGGAAGAACCCGCACTTGCCTTAGGATCTTTCTTACAGGAAGACGCAAGAACTAACATTCCAAAAGAGAATATTAATAGTTTATTTATTGATTTTAAGTTCAGCTCGTTCAACATTTGCCTGGTCTGTTTAGTATTATAAAATTGGTTATGTTTTTGCAGGATTCAATTTACAAAAATTCGCTGACAGATAAATAATCTACGCCACATGAAACTGCAAATTCATGATCAGTTTCTGTAGCTCCGATTACCATAATTTCCTTTCTTGTTAACTGGTGTTCCTGTAGTATATACGATAATACGTCGGGATTGGGTTTAAGGTTTATTTCAGCTGCGTAATAAACCCTGAGATATTTTTCCAATCCGTTCCATTCCATTTGCCTGATCTTATTTAACTGAATCTCAGGCTTACCATTGGTGACCAGAAATAATTGCTTTCTATCTACTACAATTTCCTGCATCAAATTAAGAACGCCGGAAAACAATAATAATTTCAATGGAAGTATTGAAGTAAAATATAATCGCTCAAAATTTTCGCGGTATTTTTCATCTATGCCAAATGCTTCTTTTGCCCTGTCAAAGATTCCCTCATCTACATGATGAACATAAGCAGTTCTGAAAAAATCAGTCAGATCCTTTGCGGCTGGAAAGCCTTCTGTAAATTCAATAAAATTTGCAAAGAGGTAATATACCTGAAGCATGTAATCGCGTTCAGGATAGATCACATCATCCAGTTCAAATATAAATGCCTTTTTACTGGCGTCTAAATCTTTATATTTCAGCATGATCCACTTTAAATAAATGATATCTGATCACTCCATCCTTCAAATCCCATGAAAAAATACCGGATTCTTCATTTTCAGGCAAACTGCTGTTGCCGGGTAATTCTCCTGCAATCACCTTCTCCCCCGACAGAATCAGAATATTGGACGAATTTGGGAATGAATCGTTTAATTGGTTTTGAATCCATTTGTTTGATGGAATAATAAGGCGAATTCCATACTCTTCAAAAAGCTGACGTGCTTTCGATAATTCAACAACTTCATCGCTTTTGAGTGGAAATACATCTGTAATCCCGTGATCAAGGCATATTTTGAGCATTTCACTCGTAAAACTGGATGTCAAAGCACCTGGCAGGCGTAAGAACACTTTGCCGGAAATAGCGGGCATATCCACTTGTTCCCCAAAATACACCTCTGAGGTATTTAGCATTCGTTCCAGTTTAAATGCAGCAGCATAGGCAGCCGCAGTAATCAAAACTGCCATTTCAATAATTGATTATCTGTCCGTCCTTCATTAACACCTTACGGTCGGCCAGATTTGCCAGATTTTCGTTATGCGTTACAATCACAAAGGTCTGCTGCATCCTGTCACGAAGATCTACGAACAGCCGATGCAAACTTTCAGCATTATTGGAATCCAGATTTCCCGAAGGTTCATCAGCCAGAATGATTGCCGGGTTATTGATCATAGCACGGGCAACCGCCACACGCTGCTGCTCACCCCCTGAAAGTTCATTGGGTTTATGTTCTGCCCGATCTTTCAAAGCCAGAAGGTCGAGAAGCTCCATAGCCCGAAATTCAGCCTCCTTTTTACCCCTGTTGGCAATAAATGCAGGGATACAAATATTTTCAAGGGCTGTAAACTCGGGCAATAAATGATGAAACTGGAAAATAAACCCGATCTGTTCGTTCCGGAAGGCGCTCAATTTTTTGGGTGACAATGAATTGACATCCACATTATTCAATCGTACTGTACCCTGATCAGGATGATCAAGAGTACCTATTATGTGCAGCAGAGTACTTTTTCCTGCACCTGATGCACCTATAATTGTAACAATTTCACCTTTTTTAACATCCAGATCAACTCCCTTTAAAATCTGTAATTTGCCGTATGATTTCTGAATTCCCCTTGCCTGAAGCATGAATATTGATCTAATGAATATGCAAATGTGCAAATTGTTTACTAATCTATGGCCTCCTGTAAAAAAATCGCCTGAATTTTGAAAAAATAGGCCTTTACTATTTTCAGGTTAGCAATAAAAACGTAGTTTTACCGCAAATAATAAGTAAATGAATATTCACGAATATCAGGGAAAAGCAATATTAAAAAGCTTCGGTGTAAGAGTTCAGGAAGGCATTGTTGCTGATACTGCAGAGCAGGCTGTTGATGCAGCAAAGAAGCTAAAAGTAGACTATAATTCAGACTGGGTTGTTATAAAGGCTCAAATCCATGCTGGTGGCAGAGGAAAAGGTGGAGGCGTAAAGCTGGCAAAAAACTTAGAAGAAGTTAAGGAAAAAGCAGGACAGATTATCGGCATGCAATTAGTGACCCCTCAAACTGGCCCCGAAGGCAAGTTGGTCAGTAAAGTTTTGGTTGCTCAGGATGTTTACTATCCGGGTGAGAGTGAAACCAAAGAATTTTATGTCAGTGTATTACTTGACCGTTCAAAAGGACGTAATATAATCATGTATTCTACCGAAGGTGGAATGGATATCGAAGAAGTTGCAGAACATACTCCTCATCTTATTTTCAAAGAAGAAATTGATCCTAAGGTTGGTCTTCAGGGATTTCAGGCACGTAAAATCGCCTTCAACCTTGGATTAAGCGGTGATGCTTTTAAAGACATGATCAAGTTCATCGCAGCATTGTACAAAGCTTATGAAGGAACTGACTCCTCTATGTTCGAGATCAATCCTGTTTTAAAAACGTCTGATAATAAGATACTTGCAGTTGATGCTAAAGTAAATCTTGATGATAATGGTTTATTCCGTCATCCGGATTATGCAGCCATGCGCGATACCAGTGAAGAAGATCCAACTGAAGTTGAAGCAAGTAAATCAAATCTGAACTATGTAAAGTTAGATGGTAATGTTGGCTGTATGGTTAATGGTGCCGGGCTAGCGATGGCTACCATGGATATCATTAAACTCGCTGGCGGCGAGCCGGCAAATTTCCTGGATGTGGGTGGAACCGCCAATGCTGAAACTGTAAAAGCAGGATTTAATATCATACTTTCAGATCCAAATGTAAAAGCGATTCTGATCAATATCTTCGGTGGTATTGTCCGCTGCGACCGTGTAGCTCAGGGCGTGATTGATGCATACAAGGAAATAGGAAATATTCCGGTACCAATTATTGTTCGTCTACAGGGTACCAATGCTGTAGAAGCTAAAAAACTGATTGATGAATCAGGATTAAAAGTTTATTCAGCCATTCTGTTAAAGGAGGCTGCAGCATTGGTAACAAAAGTTTTAGAAGAAAAATAATTTCAGTTTTCGACCTGAAGTATTAAGCCGTTGATTTAAAATCAACGGCTTTTTTTTAGAACAGAGTTGTGGGTTTCAGAATACCAGGAGGTTTCAAATCGGTCCCAAGTTTCTCATTCAACTTTTTGATGGTATAATCAGCCAGAATCGGAGTGTCTTTTTCGTCGTGCTGGTGAAGAAAGAAATAGATCTTATTTAAGCCCCGATCTTTCCAATTGGCTAAGCGCTCTACCCAGGCATCTATGCGACTAAAATCTGTGAGATGCAGGCCATTACCAACAAAACGGATAAATGCATCTGGTGTAGTTAACTCCATGTGCACACAATCCCTCCTGCCACTTGCATCGGTAATAACCGAGCCTTTTTTAAGCGAATACATCATGTCAAAGAGATCCCTTCTGGCTGTTGTGTCCTCATACCAATCTTTATGCCTCAGTTCGACAAAAACGTCGAAATCTTCCGGGAGTTTTTCCAGGTAATTCTTAAGAGTCTCAAAGTTTTTGGGGCCGAAATTATCACTTAACTGAAGGAATGCCGGGCCAAGAGTATTTCCAAATTCTGATATACTTTCCAAATACTGAGAGGTTAGCTCTTCTGCATCCTTCAATCTTTTAATATGGCTTATGCTTTGGGTGAACTTAGGAAAAAACTTAAAATCTGAGCGGGATGCTTCTGCCTTTTCCCGCCAGGCATTTACCTGTTCTTTTTTCGGCATACCATAGAAAATAGCATTCAATTCAATGCTATTAAAATGCTTCACATATTCCGTTAGAAAATCAGCCTCTCTGGTTTTAGGCGGATAGATCATTCCAACCCACTCCTTTCTGCCCCATTTAGCACATCCAACATATAAATCCGACCTTGCGGGTTTCGTTGCTTCCATAAGAACCTGTCTTGTAAGGCCTGTATCAGCGGGGAGAGTAAAATCTACCAGCGCAAATTCATTATCGGGTAGACGGCCAAAATCCATATTCTACTTACTGATTAATCACAATATAGGTATACGAAGATTAATCTAAAAAATTTAGTAAACAAAAAAGGGAACCTGAAGAGGCTCCCTTTCAAAATATGATAGAAATAAAACTATTTTACTGAATCAACCACAGCTTTAAACGCTTCAGGGTGGTTCATAGCCAGATCAGCTAAAACTTTACGGTTTAATCCGTTTCCTTTTGCAGTTAATTTACCCATTAATACGGAGTAAGATAGTCCGTGCTGACGTGCACCTGCGTTAATACGCTGGATCCACAAAGCCCTGAATTCTCTTTTCTTGGTTTTACGGTCACGGTAAGCATATTGCAAACCTTTTTCGACTGTATTTTTAGCAACGGTAAAAACCTTGCTTCTTGATCCCCAATAGCCCTTGGCTAAATCTAAGACCTTTTTTCTTCTTCTTCTTGACGCTACTGCGTTAACCGAACGTGGCATGTTGTTTTGTTTTTTGGTAAGCGGTGTTTCTATTTAAGAAACTTTAAAGACCTGATACCTGGTTAAATTAATTTGTTAATTACTTTCCGATGCAAAGCATACGTTTAACGTTACCTGAATCAGCATCAGAAACTAAACTTGTCTGACCCAAAGCACGTTTACGCTTGTTGCTCATCTTGGTTAAGATGTGGCTCTTAAAAGCGTTCTTTCTTTTGATTTTACCTGTTCCAGTAAGCTTAAAACGCTTTTTTGCACTGGAGCACGTTTTCATTTTTGGCATAACTCTATTATATTTATTTGTCTATTATTCGATTTGTCTATTTGTCAATTGCGACGTGCCCTGATGGACAAATCAACAAATCCGATAGTATCGGATGACAAATTATTTTTTCCCTGCATGTTTTGGAGCAACGGTTAAAAACATCCGCTTTCCTTCGAGTTTCGGCAGTTGTTCTACTTTACCAACATCCTCCAATGCCTGAGCGAACTTTAATAAAAGGATCTCTCCCTGTTCTTTGTAAACAATTGCACGGCCTTTGAAGTGAACATAGGCACGAACTTTTTCACCACCTTCCAGAAATCCGATAGCATGTTTCAGCTTGAACTGGAAATCATGATCATTAGTATTAGGTCCAAAACGGATCTCTTTAATGACCGTTTGTTTTGCATTGGACTTAATTTCCTTCATTTTTTTCTTCTGCTCGTAGATAAACTTGTTGTAATCAACAATCTTACAAACGGGCGGAACTGCATTCGGGGAAATTTCAACAAGGTCAAGATCCTGTTCAATAGCCATAGCTAAGGCTTCTCTGAACGGATAAATACCCGTTTCCACGTTATCACCAGTTAAGCGCACTTCAGGCGCTCTAATCAAATCATTGATCTTATGTTCTGCTTCTTTCTTTTTAAATGGAGGTCGTGGTCCTCTGTTAAAGCCTGGTCTTCCTAATGCCAAATTATATTTACTTAAATTGTTATTTCTTTAACTAGTTGATTACAAAACTCTTCTATCT
>JBAZCD010000058.1:0-10464 GCA_041671205.1 Pedobacter sp. | reverse complement strand
TGAAATTGATTTATGCAAATTTACAACTGACATAAGGCCCGGCGCCCGTAGATAACAGATAATCCGGTCGGCAAAAAATTCCCACCAACATTTCACCTACCCTTTTCCGCCGTTCACCGAAAACTTGCCTACATCCGCCTAATAGCTGTATGCCGGCTTTGATATGCGTTATACATTTGATCAACGAAACAAACCGGAAAAAATATTAACACACATTAACACAAAAAAAAAGAAATCCTAAACTCTAAAAAAAACAAGTATTATGAAAACTTTAAAAACAATCACCGCCGCCTTATTAATTGTATTATCAACAAGCGCATTTGCAAAAGATGATACCAAAATTGAAAAATTAAACATCAACTATGCCCTGAAAGCTTATATTGATGCAGTTGCCCACGGTAAGATC
Organism: Pedobacter sp.; assembly: GCA_041671205.1. Lineage (GTDB taxonomy): Bacteria > Bacteroidota > Bacteroidia > Sphingobacteriales > Sphingobacteriaceae > Daejeonella. Next base: position 10,058 of record JBAZCD010000058.1, on the reverse strand, counting down.
GATGGGCTGAATGATGTAATGGACAAAGACGTTAAATTCACAAGCACACGTGGCCAGCAAATCATTAATCACGATAAAGATCAGATGCTTAAATCATTAAAACACCTGCAGAATGTGGAGCAAAACTGCAGCACTGAATTCAGCATCATTGAATCAACTCCTACTCAAAGCGTGGTTAAAGTAACCATGAAGTATGATGGATTCTCTAAGATCAATTACCTGAGCATGTCAAATACCGGTAAAGGCTGGAAAATTATAAGCGTAGCAACTTCATTTATATAATCTTCCCAAACACCCCAACAAAAAAGGTCCGCATTTGCTGACCTTTTTTGTTTAATTAAAATCATATTCATACTTATCTGATCTGATCAGCTAATTTAGCTGGCGCCACAGTACAAAATCCACAGGTCAGCATATCCTCAAACAAATCCTTTCTCACTCTTTGCAGATCAACCAATGTCCATCCCTGCATCCCCCATTGATTCGAAACAGGATAAATTATACTCTTGTCAAAGGCAGAAAAGACATTCTGATCAACCGGTGTTAGCCTGATACAGGCGAGGTTATTTTTCAGATCCAGTGTAGCGAATATTTTATTTCTTACCCTGAAGGATATCTTTTCAAAATGAGCAGACTCGGTTGACTCCGGAAATGAAAGCGCGAGTTTGCGGATTATACTTTCATTGACCATGATCAATCCAATCTAAAAAGTAATGTCAGTATTCTGGGAATTTCGGAACGATTATTATTATCAAAATACTCATTCAGGTCAGTCAGTATCAGTCCATATTTTTTTGCAGTTTGTACAAATTCAGAGACAGGATGTGTGAAACAGTTTAAAGTATATTGACCGGCTTCTGTGTCAAACCTTGCCTTAGTGCCTGAATACTGTTTAAACGGGTGCAATTCACCAATATATAAATATCCGCCGGATTGCATGGTGTTTGCCGCTTCATTGAAAATATGATCAAGATCTTCAATATGCTCCAGAACCAGGCTAAAGCTTACCAGATCATAACTATGTTCTACAAAAGTCCATGGGAATGTAATATCTGCCTGATAAAAACAAGCCTTTTCTGAACTGATCTTTTGCTTTGCTTTCTGCAGCATCTCCTCAGAAAGATCAACACAGGTCATTTCCTTGCATCTGTTAACCAGCCATTCGGTATTTTTTCCGGTCCCGCAGCCAATTTCAAGACATCTTTTAACCGGAATGGCTGACAGAGTTTTTCGCAGTGCTATGGCCTCAAGGTCACGGGTTCTGTTGATATTGGTGTCATATTGCTCAGACCACATATTATAAGCTTCTCTCATATTCATAGAACTCTTCTTATTGAAATTACAAAGTTACTTTATACAAGCATTGAAAATACAAATATGAAGTTTCAGGACAAAATATTCCGTTTTAAGGGAAAGATTGCTGACTTGACAAAAATTAAATTTAAGAAATGAAACTACTGCTTTTTAGGGGCTTTAGGCGGCACCACTTCTCCATAGAATGTGATCGCCTGACGCTGCATACTAATCACCCTCAGACTTGCATATCCACTTGTAGAAACCGAAAGATTGAGCTGATTGGGGTCCTTGGGATCAATCATACGAATCGTAATATCATAATTCCCGTTTTTCGTTACAGTTGAAGTATAATCAAAATCTGTCGATTCAAATTGCATGGGACTATCGGTACTGCCAAACCTTGCCTGGTAGGCAACTCCATAATAAGGCAGATAACTCTCAAGTGAATCTTTATTAATCTTCAGATAATAATTAGAATCCAGCTGGATCATTGATCCTGAAGCAGGAGTGGCAGATTGAGCAACAAATACAAATACTTTGCTTTCCATCAACTGCCTGAACTGCTCTAATTTCTGAGCCTTATTTTGCGCAAGTACTGGCAAGGCCATCATTGCAAACATAAAATGAAGAATAAATCCTTTGCCTAATCTATTAACTTTCATAGTATTAATATATGAATAATATTTATAATCAATACTATATACGATCAAAAAAACAAAATCGTTCCTTACCTTACTCTATTTTTCAGAAAGAATGGATCAGGCAGTTGCCACCCGCTTACTGGTACTTCTGTAGACATAATTATTATAAATATGTCTGCGGGCAAAGCGGCCGGGAGAATCGGCATTGATCAGTTTGATATAAACAGCACGGGGCACATCGAAATACTCGTACTCGTTCCCATCGGCGAAATTTACCGTCAAAACCTGACCCTGATATTCAAAATCAGCGATTCCTGAGCTGCTGGTTGTCAGATTATAATCCTCCTGAGTCTGCATGCGGGTTTCAGGCGCAATACTTACCAGGAAATGATAAGCTTCGATAATCGTTTTGCTTTTTTCTTCTGCTTCAAGCTTGCTTTCAGCAGATTCAGTGAATTTATCCGGGTGCCAGTTCTTCATTAAAGTACGGTAAACCGTCTTCAACTCCTGCAATTCGGCATTTTTATCTACGCCCAGTATCTTTCTGTAATCAACAATCTTTCTCATACCTATCTTTTTTATATCAATGAAAGATTGCTGGTGTCGGGGCAGGCCTTCAGGAAAATAATTTTGCAAAGGTAGGGTTTTAAAAACAGGTTCTGCTATATCTTCAGGAAATGGGCAATATAAAGACAAGCCTTCACCCATTTAAAGGTATAAAGGCTTGTCTTTTGGTATATTGATCAGATACCGGATCAGAAATCGAAAATATCATCTAAAAACGATTTTTTCTTCCTCTGTGGCTGATTTTCATGGTAATCATTATCCTGACCATACTGATATTTCTTATAGTCGGAATCATAATTACTTCGGCTTGAATAATGTTCTGCTGAACGCTCAAGAATCTTTTCCAGTTCTTCACTGTCAAGCCAGATACCACGGCAATCCGGACAATAATCGATCTCTACTCCTTTTTTATCTGCAATCAGCAATGTAGTCTGGCAAGTTGGACACTTCATAACTTAATTGGTTGAGGATTAAGTATGGCTCAAAATAATAAATTGCTCATTTGAAAAGTAAAAAGAAAACTTGACATTCCTGTGGATTAAGCAAAAAAAGCCGGCTGATCGATCAGCCGGCATGAGCAGAACTTGCTAATTTTATGAAACCGTTTTAAAGACGTCTTCCTCAATAAAGGGCTGATTTCTCAATCGCTTTCCAGTCGCCTTGAATATCGCATTCGCAACGGCGCCCCCTGTAGGTGGAAGTGCGGGTTCACCCAAACCTGTCGGATCGATTCCATTATCAACAAAATGCGTTTCAATTTCAGGCACCTCCTTCATCCTGATCAAACGGTAAGTATTGTAATTATTCTGATCAGCAGCACCCTCTCTGAAACTTAACTTGCTGTACATGGCATGCCCCAATCCGTCGACGATTCCCCCCATTACCTGGTGGCTGGCACCGTTCAGACTTACAACCTGGCCGCAATCAGAAACCGCATAGATTTTTTTAACAACAGGTAAACCATTTCGTACAATTACATCGGCTACCTGAGCCACATAGGATGCATGTGAGAAATAAACGCTGAAGCCCTGGGAAACATCTTTCTTTTTACCCCAGCCTGATTTTTCGGCGGCCATTTTGATTACTGATTCCATCCGGCTGATATCATAACGAATTTCACCTACCGGTGATTTTTTCGCCTTTGCCAAAAGTTCAAGTCTGAACTGAACCGGGTCTTTTCCTGCTGCATGAGCTACTTCATCAATAAATGCCTGTTCTGCAAAGGCAAGGAAATTAGTGATCGGAGCACGCCATGCACCGGTAGTAATCGGAGAAGTATGCTCAACGGTATCGATCAATAGATTTTCAACCGCTCCGGAAGGAAAATTATGTTCACGGGTTGGGTTACCGGAATTAATACCAACACCTCTAAGTTTATAGCCGATCATATTGCCCGAAGCATCCAAAGCTGCCTCGAAACGATAGCGACAGGCAGGACGATACGTTCCGCCGGTCATATCATCTTCCTTGGTCCAGATCAATTTTACAGGAGCCTTAACCATACTCGATAATTCTGCAGCTTCTGTAACCGGATCGTTCTTCAACCTGCGGCCAAATCCACCACCCAAACGGGTAAGCTGTAAAGTGATCTTATCTTCAGGAACTTTAAGTAACTGAGAAACCTCAGCACGGGCACGCGCCGGTGTTTGAGTTGGCCCGACAAGCTCTACACCATCAGGACGTACATGGGCAAAGAAATTCATCGGCTCCATCGGACTGTGAGAAATGAAAGGACACTGATACTCACCTTTGACGATTTTTGCTGCATTTTTAAAGGCAGTATCTACATCACCGTCTTTACGCCTTATTGTGAGCTTTCCATTATCCATCAGGTTCAGGAACAATTTATCATGATCCTCAGTACTTTCAAGAGCTCCGTCTTTTTCGTACTCGATCTTCAGCATTTTCCTGGCTTTCATCACCTCCCAGGTAGACTTTCCAACTACCGCGACATTGTTTTTGAAACTTACAACATCTACAATACCCGGCATAGTCTTTACAAATGAAGCATCAAATGATTTAAGCTTCATTCCGAACTGAGCCGGACGCTGGATCATGGCATAAAGCATCCCTTCGCGGTAAAAATCCAGGCCAAATAAAGGCTGGCCTGTTACGATCTTTTTATTTTCAACGTTTCTTACTGATTTCCCAATCAGTTTAAAATCCTTGCGGTCTTTTAATTTAACATTTGCAGGAACCGGAATTTTAGCTGCCTCTTCAGCAAGTTCACCATAACTCAGTTTCTTACCTGTACGACTATGAATAACCATACCATTGGCTGCTGTACATTCTGATGAAGGAACAGACCATTTTTTTGCGGCAGCTTCAATCAGCATAAATTTGGCTGTAGCACCTGCATTTCTCAAAAGCTTCCATGAATGAGGTACAGCACCGCTGCCTCCGGTAAGCTGACGATCAAACTTATTGTCCAGATTGGCCTGTAATACCTTCACTTTCTTCCAGTCGGCTTCAAGCTCTTCAGCAACAACCATCGGGAAGGAAGTCATAATATTCTGTCCGAGTTCCGGATTGGGAGACATGATCGTTATAGTACCATCTGTTGAAATTGAAAGGTAGCTGTTAAAGCCTATTTCACCTGCCGCGGCATTCGACACCATAGCCGGGGATGCTTCAGCACTGAACCAGTTGAAGCCCAGAACAAGGCCTCCCCCTGCTATTGCGCTCATTTTTAAGAAATCGCGCCTGCTATTGTTTGTTTCGCTTGTCATGATGATCAAATTTTAGAACTGGCCAATTTTACTGCTTCACGAATACGATGATATGCACCGCAACGGCAGATATTCGCATTCATAGTTACTTCGATCTCATCCATACTTGGTTTCGGATTTTGCTTCAGGAGTGCTGCAGCGGTCATGATCTGACCAGCCTGGCAATAACCGCACTGAGCAACATCGATCTCATCCCATGCCTGTTGCAATGGATGATCGCCTTTTTCTGACAATCCTTCAATGGTAATAACCTGTGAAGTACCGACTGCCGAAACAGGGTATACGCATGAACGTGTAGGAGCTCCATTCACATGGACTGTACAAGATCCGCATTGTGCTATACCGCAACCATACTTGGTTCCGACCAGACCCAGATGATCACGCAATACCCATAATAAAGGAGTATCTGCTTCCACATCAGCCTGCAGGATTTTTCCGTTTACCTGTAGTTTATAAATGGCCATAATTTTTTTGATTTTAAGCTAAATTAACTAAAAATGCTTAAATAAAAAATGTAACAAAGTCGTTAATACAAGAAGGCAGTTTCGGTTAATAAGCCAGCCTCTCCCCTTTTACCCAATTCAAAATTTGGAAACAGAAGAATTACAATGGAAAATACCTGATCTATGAATTCTTAAATTATATTAGAGGATAATTAATAACCTTATTATAATTCATGAAAAATCTCAAAAAGACTTATTTCTTCCTGTTTACCATTGCCTTACTGGTACTTAGCCTTAATACGCTCAGTGCTCAGCAAATCGATCTTCTGTTAAAAGGAGGCCAGGTAATTGACCCCAAAAACAAAATAAATGCCAAAATGGATGTGGCAATTACAGATGGAAAGATTGTAAAAGTTGCAGCAAATATCCCAGCTAATTCGGCTAAAAAAACAGTCGATGTCAGCGGTTTATATGTAACTCCGGGTATCATCGATATGCACGCACATGTATTTCAGGGCAATGACCTGGGATCATATATTGCCGACGGACAAACCGCTGTTCCTGCAGATGCCTTTACCTTCAGGGCAGGCGTTACCACTGTAGTAGATGCCGGATCATCAGGCTGGAGAAACTTCCGACGGTTTAAAGAGCAAAATATCGACCGCTCCCAAACCCGTATCCTAGCCCTGTTAAATATTACCGGAAACGGAATGTATGGCCGTTTTGAAGAGCAGGACAAATTAGATTTTAACCCTGAAATGACAGCCTATATGATAACCAAGCTTTTTCCAAAGATCATCGTTGGTATCAAAGCTGCTCATTATTGGGGAGATTTCACACAGGTTGACCGGGCTGTAGAAGCCGGGAAACTCGCTAAAGTCCCTGTAATGGTCGATTTCGGCGAACATCAGCCTACCAATTCGATAAAATCATTGTTCCTTGAACATCTTCGTCCCGGCGATATCTTCACGCATACCTTTGCTTACGGACCAAAAGATCGTGAGACTGTGGTAGATGATGAGGGAATTGTAAAGCCTTTTATATTTGAAGCTCAGAAAAGAGGAATATTATTTGATGTTGGCCATGGTGGTGGTGCGTTTTTCTGGCGCCAGGCGGTTCCTGCAATCAAACAGGGGTTCAAACCTGATGTAATCAGTACCGACCTCCATTCAGACAGTATGAACGGTGGAATGAAAGATATGGCCAATGTGATGTCTAAATTCCTGAATATCGGACTAACGCTTGAAGAAGTAATCGAAAAATCAACTGCAAGTCCGGCGAAGGTAATCAACAGACCTGATCTTGGTAATCTGAGTGTAGGATCTGAAGCAGATGTTGCAGTATTCAGCGTGAAGAAAGGTGAATTCGGATTTACTGATGTTCGCAGAAACACCCTGAAAGGAACTCAGAAAATGGATGCAGAATTAACTATCCGTGCGGGTAAAATCGTTTGGGACCTGAATGGTGTCAGCGGACCAATCTGGGATTCCCCACAGGCAATTACAAAATAATTTATTTCAGGACCAAATCATATTAAACGAATGCGAACTTTTTTAAAAACAGCAAAAAACCTGTCGATTTTTTTACTAATTGCCTTTTTTTCGACAAATGTAAAGGCACAGGAAATTGACCTTCTGCTCAAAGGAGGACATGTGATCGATGCCAAAAACAAAATCAATGGCAAAATGGATGTGGCCGTTAAAGACGGTAAGGTTTTTCGTGTAGCAGCGGATATTCCGGCTAGTTCGGCAAAAAAAACAGTCAATGTTAGCGGACTCTATGTAACTCCGGGCATGATCGATATCCATGGACACGTATTTCACGGTACTCAGCCTGATAATTACCTGAGTGACGGACTTTTAGCATTACCTCCCGATGGATTTACCTTCCGTTCGGGTGTAACCACAATTGTGGATGCCGGCGGTGCCGGATGGAGGAACATCGACGTCTTCAGAAAGAACATCGTTGAGCCCTCTAAAACCAGGGTGCTTTCATTAATGAATATCGTTGGGCATGGAATGCGTGGTATTGAGGCCTATGAGCAGGATGAAGCTGATATGGATCCTAAATTAACTGCTGCCATTGCCATGAAGAATAAAGACATTGTAGTAGGTCTCAAGCTGGCGCATTATATCGGCCACGACTGGGATCCGACAGATAAGGCAGTAGAAGCGGGAAGAATTGCCAGCATTCCGGTGATGGTGGATTTTGGTAAAGCTCTTCCTCCCCTGCCACTAGAAGACTTGCTATTAAAACATCTTCGCCCGGGTGATATCCTTACCCATGCATACCGTTACGATCAGGAATATGATAAAAATGGCAAAATGCTTGAACACAAGCAGGCTATTGTTGATGTAAAAACCCAAAAAATAAAAGCATTTGTGTGGGAAGCACGCAAAAAGGGACTCATTTTTGATGTAGGCCATGGCGGCGGAAGTTTCAACTGGAGCCAGGCTGTTCCTGCTATGCAGCAGGGATTTGTCCCGGATGTCCTGAGCTCTGACCTGCACACCGGAAGTATGAATGCCGGCTTTAAAGATATGGCTAACCTGGCATCAAAATTCCTGGTTTTAGGTATGCCATTGGCTGATGTGATTGCAGCATCAACCTGGAATCCTGCCAAAGTAATACAGCGTACTGAATTAGGTAACCTGAGTGTTGGCAGCGAAGCTGATATTGCAGTATTCAGACTCAGAGAAGGCGATTTTGGATACATCGATGCGAGCGGAATGGCATTGAGGGGAAAACAGAAACTGGAAGCAGAATTAACCTTGCGCAAGGGCCGTGTGGTTTGGGATCTGAATGCCCTGAGTGCTCCATTAGCTAAATAATAATGAATATGAATAAATCTATACAAGCAGGCAGATCCGTATTATTCGCGATCTGCCTGTCTGTTTCTGCCCAATTTGTAATTGCGCAGGAAATCGACATTTTACTGAAAGGCGGCCATGTAATTGACGCCAAAAATAAGATCAGCGCGAAAATGGATGTTGCTGTCAGCAATGGCAAAATCCTGAAAGTTGCGCCAAACATTCCTGTAGCAGGTGCCAAAAAAGTGGTAGATGTAAGCGGGATGTATGTGAGTCCGGGCTTAATCGATATCCACACTCATGTTTTCACCGGACCGAATCCGGGTTTCGGGCATGGCTCATCCAGCGTAAAACCGGATGATTTTACCTTCCGTGCCGGTATTACTACGGTTGTAGACGCCGGAACATCGGGTTACAAGACCTTTCCCCTGTTCAAGGAGCAAATCATCGACCGTTCCCGCACACGTGTGCTTGCCTATCTGAATGCATTCGCACCAGGGATGGTGGGTACAGCTGCTGAGCAGGAAGATATGAAAGCCCTGGAAATTGAAAAAGCAGATGAGACCATCAAAAAATATGCGGATCATATTGTCGGAGTAAAGATCGGACATTATTCGGGTAAGGACTGGAAGCCATTTGATGCTGCCGCTTCACTCGCACATGTCAATAATCGTCCCCTTTTTGTGGAATGTCATATTACCGAGTTTTCGCTCGAAGATCAGCTAAACCATATGAAAGCCGGTGATATCATTACCCATGCCTATGAGAATGTTTCTGAGCGTATGCCGGTAGTAGATGAGAACGGAAAAGTTCGTTCATTTGTGCTGGATGCCCGTAAAAAAGGGATCTTATTTGATGTGGGCCATGGTGGCGTTGGTTTCTGGTTCAACCAGGCTGTGCCGGCTGTAAAACAGGGACTTGCGCCCGATACTTTCGGAACCGATATGCACCATAACAGTGTGAACTCCGGAATGAAAGATATGCTGAACCTGATGTCGAAATATCTGAACATGGGCATGCAAACCGAAGATATTATTGAGCGTGCCTCATGGGGTGCGGCCACTGCAATCAAGCGCCCCGACCTGGGTAACCTGAGTGAGGGCTCTGTTGCAGATATTGCAGTGATCAAAGTGCTCGATGGCAAATTTGGATTCCTCGATGCAGGAGGCTTTAAGCTTGATGGAACTAAAAAATTCCAGGCTGAAATGACTATCCGGGCAGGAAGAATTGTATGGGATTTGAATGGGATGGCTGGGGTGCCATGGAGTAAGGATTTGAAGTAATATTCAAATTGAAGATATTGTAAAAGGCTCCGGGGACGGGGCCTTTTTGGATTAGGATAATAAAGTTGCTGGAATACTACTGGCTTTAGGTGAATTGGGATAATTTTGTGATTAATAGTTACAAATTAGCTGCAACTATGGCGACAGTAATTGCATCAACTGACTGTAAGAAATGAATAAATTAAAGCAAAATAAGGAGTGTATTGTTTAAGATCTTTTCCCAAAATTTAGAGCGGGTTAAGGAGCATCTCTCCGTTTCTTTTCACCCGGACTTTTCAAATGGTTACTT
>JBAZCD010000057.1:6191-10514 GCA_041671205.1 Pedobacter sp. | reverse complement strand
TGATTTATTATTGGTAAACTAAAGGTCTCTTTCAATTTGGGAATTACCTGGTCTTCCATTAAATACATCATTTCAAACGGTACTCCAGGCATAGAAACATAAACCCTGTTTTCATGGCTGATCCACATTCCGGGTGCAGTACCATTAGAATTAACCAGAGTAATACAATTATCAAGAACCTCTGCCTGTTTCATATTGATATCAAGCAATGGGGCTTTATACCGTGAAAATATTCTTTTAACTACATCAAGCTGATCATTATCTGTCCTGAAACCACAAGCAAAATATTCAGCAAGCGTTTTCTTGGTAATATCGTCCTTTGTAGGTCCTAAACCTCCGGTGATCAGAATAATATCAGCTCTTTGAGCGGCCAGTCTTAACGCATCAAGGATATGCTGACCATCATCAGATACAGAACTGATCTGCTTTACTCTGATTCCGGCAAGATTAAGCTTTTGTGCCATCCAGGCAGAGTTTGTATCAACTATCTGTCCGATAAGAATCTCATCTCCAATCGTAATAATTTCGGCTATCATATCAAAAGTTATTATAAGAATCGCGACGTTTACTAAGTTTCAAATCCTGAAGGATCGATGCTTTGACTCTCAGATCGACACTGTAGAATTTATAGGTACCAATCGGCGACCATCTGAAGGAAAGATCCCAGCAATGCAGGTCACGATAAATGGAAAACTGAGTTAAACTAAGCTTATTTGCCTGAAAATCATATCCTGAGGTATACTGAACCTTCCATTTTGGTGTTACGTTAAAATCTCCAAAGAAATTCAGAGTATTTGAGATACTCGATGTGAGTCCGTTTTTTGAATAGTTAAAACTGTAGGCTGCACTGACATTCCACGGGATTTTAAAATCAACGAAAGCATTGGGATCCCGGCTAATTGCGTTTAATTCCTGCTGCTGTTGTGAAGACAGATTCTGTTTTGATTTGTCGATCTGATTCAAATTATCATTCCTGTTTTTTGCTGCATTGGAGTTTAAGCTGAAATCAGTTGAGAGTCCGAAGTTGGTTAACCTTGCCAGTTTTCCGGATTTTATTGTGAACTGGTCTATTCTGTTACCGTCTTTATCCAGTTTGTAAGGATCCAGGGTGCCGTAAAAATTGATACCGATCTTTTCTTTGAAAAAAGCTGTTCTTCCGGAAAAGCCGATGGTAGAAAGCTTGAAGTTTTCGGCAGCAAAATTATAATTGCCTGAAAAGGTTAAGCTTTGCAGGATCGGGATATTGACAGAATTCTTAGTTGAATCTGCGGTGGATCTGACCTTTGCCTCAACATTATTATCAAAACTAAATCCGATCCCGGCCATCTTGCCTGCCGACGGAGAGCCAAACACGGCATTATCATAGATCGAATATCTGGTACTTATTTTAGAAGTATCTCCCTGGACATTACGAAAATAACCGTAACGGTCAGAACCAAAATCGGGACGATAGTTGAAATTAAAGGAAGGTGTCATAACATGCCTCAATGCCATTAAATTCCCCTTTTTAAAGTTGAATTTACCATAGAGTTTTGTTGACAATCCGGAATTCAGAGTGTAATCATAGACCCTGCTGAACGCCTGAATAGTATCGGTAACCGGTGCAAAACCCGAAGCCACCGGAACAAGTCTTTTTCTGATGGTTTGCAGATACCACTTTTCACTGTACTGCATTCCTGAATTGAACTGAAAATATTTCAGAATATTCATAGATAAATTGATCGGAATGTCATGTTGTATTCCATTTCTGAAATCGCGCAGAGATTCCTTCTTGAACAGATCGTACTCCTTTGTATTGATAGAATTACTTCCCTGCATACTGTATCCAACGCTCAGTTTTTGATACCATTTCTGTTCTCCTGCCCTATCCTTTGAATCAAATGGATTCAGTGTAGTCATATTTAAACTGAAGCGGGGAAGATCCAGGAAAACGGTCTGTTGTTCAATATCCTGAGAATGTGAAAGACTGGAAGAAAAATTAAACAGGCCATTTGCGAATACCTTACCGTAACTTATACTTGAAGAAAGGGTATTTCTTGCAATTTCAGTCGGGTTATAGGTTCCTGCAGCTCCGGTATTCTGAAAATACGATCCTGTTCCTGCATTAACCGAGGCGCTGAATGTAGTTCCGGGATTGGCCAAAGGGCTTTGTGAGTGACTCCATGTTAAGTTAAAATCCTTATTTGGTTTTTTATAGGAGGGTGTACCCTCCACCCCATTTTTTGTTGAGGCAAACCTGAAATTCAATCCGCCATCAAACTTGTAATTCTTCCGGTAACGGGCCGCTGTTCCTAATTCATAAGACCCTTTCGAGTATAAAGTACCCCTTGTAGAAAGGTCCCAATAGTCGTTTAATCCAAGATAATATCCCAGATCACGCATGAAAAAGCCTCTTGTATCTTCTCCAAAGGTTGGAAATAATAAACCTCCTGATCTTTTGTTCGGCTTAGGAAAGAATCCGAACGGAACGCCGAGCGGCAGAGGAACATCTTCAATAACAAGGTAAGCCGGACCAGTAATGATCTGTTTGTCAGTCGCTATACCTTTTGTAATATGAATTCCAAAATGAGGGTGTGGTAAATTACAGGTACTGTAAATCCCTCTTTTAAAGAATCCTTCATCATACTGGTTCTTTTTAAATTGCTGGGCCTGAAGAAATCCGCCTTCAACATCAGTGAATACGCCGAAGGACTTACCTTTTTTCGTTTTATAATTAAAGAAAAGAGAATCAGTGGATAATGGTGGCTCGTTGCCCTGCTTAACAAGAGGTTTACCGATATATTTTTTATTCTGAGGGTTAGTCCGGCCTTTAGCAAACAGGCTGTTGTTTTTCTGATCCAGTCTGATATAATCAGCCTCCAGCTCAAAATCTTCATATTTAACATGGGCTTTGCCATACAAAAAGACTATATTGTTAGTCATGTCGAAGAAGGTTGAATCGACAGCTCCATAGGTTACTTTGGAGTTTAAGGCTGAAGGTTTTGTTATTTTTTTTGTTACAGTATCGGTTTTGGAAGTTCCAATGCGCAATGTTGTATCGCGGACAGCGTTATCAGGTCGCAGAACTGTCTGCTGAGCGTAAACTGACCCTCCTAGGGATACAGAAAACAGGATCGCAGCAAAAAAATATATAAAATTGGACTTAATAAATTTCAAATTCGGTGATGAATACTATTTTTGCAATGATAGATAATAATATGCGCTCAAAATTAATGAAAAATATAGCATTGATAAGATACAATTACGTATTACTAGCTGTCTTACTTTTCACTCCCTTTTTAATCAGTGCAAATATTCTGAACGATACCCCATACCGTATTAAGACTATTGTTGTTGATGCAGGGCATGGTGGGCATGATGGTGCAACAAAGGGACTGATTTCAAGAGAAAAAGATATTGCATTACAGGTAGCTCTGCGTTTAGGTAAAGCCATTGAAGAGAATCTTAAAGATGTTAAAGTAGTATATACCCGTACAACTGATGTTTTTATTCCGCTTTATGAGCGTATTGGTTTGGCAAACCGTAGCAAGGCTGATCTGTTTATTTCTATTCATTGCAATTCCATGCCTATAAAAAGGATTATAAACGGATACAGGAGGGATAGTCGTGGCCGGAAAATTCCGATCTATAAAACAGTTCAAAGTACTTCAACAAGAGGTGTAGAGACCTTCGTTTCTGGTTTCGGACGTTTGGATGAACAGGATGTAGTGATGCGTGAGAATGAATCCATTCTCCTTGAAAAGGATTATAAGGAGAATTATGAGGGTTACGATCCCAAAGACCCTGAAAGCATAATTCTGCTATCTTTGATGAAAAATGCATTCAGAGAGCAAAGTATAAAACTGGCATCCTTTATGCAGGATGAATATATATTAAGCGGCAGGATTGACCGGGGAGTAAAGGAACAAAGTCTGGCTGTATTAGCCAGGGCTGGAATGCCGGCTGTATTGACAGAGATTGGGTTTGTGTCGAATCCTGAGGAGGAGGAATATATGAATTCTGAAACGGGGCAGAATGAAATTGTTGGAAATTTGTTAAAAGCAATTCAAACCTACAAAAAGCAGGCTGAGCTTGAATGATCAATTCTGTTAGCCATACAGAAAGGAATCATTCTATATTAAACAATTATCCCGGCAGATATTGGGCTGGGTTAAAGTAATAAAAGATTAATGAAAATCACAAACGAAACCAAAGTAGGTGTGCTTGCGGCAGTAGCCATAACGATATTGATTGTAGGTTATAGCTTTTTGAAGGGCAATGATGTATTTTCACAGGAGAATGAATTTTATGCCAGATACGAACGGGTTGACGGTTTAGCGGTCT
>JBAZCD010000057.1:0-6181 GCA_041671205.1 Pedobacter sp. | reverse complement strand
ACGGATATCAGATCGGACGTGTATCTAAATTAACTTTACAGCCAAACGGACAGATACTGGTACAATTCAAGGTTCGCCCGGAATATGCTATTCCCAAAAATACAATAGCCAAATTAGAAAGTACTGACCTCTTAGGGGGAAAAGCCATTGTATTTGAGCTGGGTAATGGCAGTGATTTTGCGATGGATGGAGATACCCTGAATGCTAATGTGAAGAAAGATCTAATGGATCAGGTAGAGCCGGTACAAAAGAAAGCCGAACAGATCATAGCCAGGATGGATTCGGTTCTTGCATCTGTAAATAATACATTAAATCCTGAATTTCAGCGAAATTTCGACCGCAGTTTTGCCAGTATAGCCAGAACGCTTGAAACATTGGAGAAAACAACTGGAACGGTTGACGGACTGGTTACTACACAGACTACCAAAATTTCCGGAATTATGAGTAATCTGGAGTCAATATCAGCTAATCTGAAGAACAATAATGCCAGTATTACGGCCATTTTGACCAATTTTGAAAAAGTATCTGATGATGTGGCCAAGGCAAATTTTGCCCAAACCATAACTGAAGCTAATAAAGCTGTAGCTGACCTTCAAACTATTGTGGGTAAGATAAATTCCGGAACCGGAACATTGGGGCAGTTAATCAATGATGAACGCATGTATAATAATCTGAATAATGCTGCAGTTAATCTGGATAAACTGATGATCGATCTGAAAGCAAACCCTAAGCGCTATGTTAGCTTCTCAGTATTCGGTAAGAAAGATTAATCCGTTTATATTTTGAAGGTTTGCCCTTCAATAGCCAGGGCTGTGTCAGGAAATATACTCTTTGCTTCTTCCAGCAAAGGTTCGAGTTCGCGGTAACGAGCAGAAAAATGTCCGATCAGTAATTTTTTAACATTTGCCTTTAGAGCAATTTCACCCGCCTGAAGTGCAGTGGTATGAAATGTCTCTTCTGCCCTGTTAAGCATATCATTCATAAAAGTAGCTTCGTGGTAAAGCATGTCAACATTGGTGATATGATTCAGGTATTTCCAGCTGCAAATGGTATCAGAGCAGTAGGCATAAACCCGAGGCTGATCAGCCTCGGTAGTAAGTTCTTCAGCAAGATAAATTTTACCTTTCTTATCGGTATAATTTTGTCCCCTTTTAATCAGGGGAATCATTTCTGCCGGTATAGATAATTCATCAATCTTGCTTTTAATAATCTTTCTTAACCGCTGCTTTTCTGTAAACTTAAATCCTGTGCAAGGTATTCGGTGATCGAGTGGAAATGTCTCTACCTGAACATCATAGCTTTCAAATATCTTATTTCGTTTATCAGGGTTTGTTGGACTGAAATTAATTGGATATCTGAGTACAGTTTGAGAATGTTTAAATTGCAGGTCAATAATTTCTTTCAATTCTGGCGGACCAAACAGATCCATAGGCTTGGTACGCCCGTTTAGATGAAGCGATGACAAAAGACCTACAAGTCCGAGGTAATGATCACCATGAAGATGACTTATAAAAATCTGATCTATTCTGTTGGCTTTAATACCAAAATGCAGCAGTTGATTTTGCGTGGCTTCACCGCAATCAATAAGAATAAACTTCTCGTTTACATTAAGGAGTTGTGCTGAGGGATTTCTATTAAATATAGGGGTTGAAGAACTGCTACCTAAAATAGTAACTTCAAATTTCATGGGCAGTTTTATTGAACATTCCCTTATTTAACCTTTTTTTAATTCCTTTTCGATTTCTTCCATGAAAATGAGGTCAATACCCTCATCAACAGAACCTACAATATTCAGAATGTTTTCAAGCTGGGATATTGCTATCAATCTGGAGATATTTTCATTGATACCTGTAAGGATAAATGTACCTTCCGCATTTTTACAAATACGATGACCAACCAAAAGGCTGCTTAGACCCGAAGAATCAGAATATTTTACATTTGAAAGATCAAGAATAATATTTCGCTGACCTTCAGAATTGCTGAGAATGAGTTCGGATTTTAACTGAGGAGAAATTAAACTGTTTAATTTATTTTCATTCAGCTTAATCAATACATATTTTTCGTGTTTATCGACAGTGAATTTCATGGTCTTTAAAGTTAATTAAACAATTCCTATTTACAATAAAATAATTAATTCAACCTTTTAAGAGCCTCAATTATATTATTTTCTACCCTTTTTAGCGCATCAGGGTGCTCGTGTTTAATGAATTTATCGCCAGTTATCTGTTCATATAGTTCAATATATCTTTCTGAGATAGAATGAACAAACTCGGGGGTCATTTCAGGAATAACCTGGTCCTCCTTGCCTTGAAATCCATTATCGATCAGCCATTTGCGCACAAATTCTTTGGAAAGCTGCTTTTGTTGTTCATTATTTGCCTGACGTTCTTCATAACCCTCCTTATAAAAATAACGGGAGGAGTCGGGAGTATGAATTTCGTCAATAAGGTGAATTTTTCCCTCTGATTTTCCAAATTCATATTTCGTATCAACAAGTATCAGCCCCAGTTCTGAAACCATTTCTGTTCCTCTCTGAAATAAAGCCCGGGTATATTTTTCAAGTAAAATATATTCATCTTCAGAAACTATATTTCTGCTGATGATCTCTTCTCTGGAAATATCTTCGTCGTGACCTATTGCAGCCTTGGTGGTAGGTGTGATAATAGGCTTTGGTAATTTATCATTCTCTTTAAGACCTTCGGGTAAGGCAACACCACAAACGGAACGCTTTCCCGATTGATATTCCCGCCATGCATGCCCCGCCAGATAGCCTCTGATCACCATTTCTACCTTAAAAGGCTCACATATTTTACCAATAGTTACGTTCGGATCAGGTACATCAAGTACCCAGTTAGGAACGATGTCGAGCGTTGCCTGTAAGAATTTTGCGGCAATCTGATTGAGTACCTGTCCTTTAAATGGTATGGGTTCAGGTAAAACCACATCAAATGCAGAAATTCGATCGGTAACCACCATTACCAGGAATTTATCTTCTATAGTATAAACATCACGGACTTTACCTTTATAAAACTTGCTTTGTCCCGGCAAATTAAAGTGTGTTTCTTTGATTGCACTCATTTAAATGGCTTATTTGATTTTGGGTGTAAAAATCTGAAAAATATACTTAATCACCGAAAATTTAATTACTGAATATCCCCGTAGGCTCTCAGAATATTTTTGACGAGTTTATGTCTTACAACATCATCACCATTCAGGTATATGATCTCTATCCCTTTAATTTCTCCAAGGATTCGCAAAGCTGTATTTAAACCCGATTGCTGCTTTCTGGGCAAGTCAATTTGTGTTACATCGCCTGTGACTATGAATTTGGCTGTTGGTCCCATACGGGTAAGGAACATTTTTAACTGCAAATCTGTCGCATTTTGGGCTTCATCCAAAATTACAAAACAATTATCCAGGGTACGACCCCTCATAAATGCAAGCGGAGCGATCTCAATAGTCCTGTTTTCAAGAAAAACTTTCAGCTTATCTGCAGGTATCATATCGTCAAGAGCATCATAAAGCGGGCGCAGATAAGGATCGATTTTTTCTTTCAGATCTCCGGGTAAAAAACCAAGATTCTCTCCTGCTTCAACTGCAGGTCTTGTTAATATAATACGCTTTATCTCTTTGTTTTTCAGTGCTCTAACTGCCAGAGCTACGGCGGTATATGTTTTTCCGGTACCTGCCGGACCGATGGCGAACAGGATATCATTTTTATTGATACTATCTACCATTTTACGCTGATTGGCTGTTCTGGCCTTTACTACAATACCGTTAGGGCCAAAAACAATCGCTTCTCCTCCACCACCGTTTTTTGATGCCGTATTTTCAGTATCGGTACTGACCGGGATACTGGTACCTAATATCTGCTCCAGATTATTGTTGGTGAGGGTTTGAAATTTATCAACGTGATTGATTATTTCCTGAAATTTTTGAGAAAAGAGATTCAACTCTATTTCGTCCCCCAGTACCTTAACATCATTACCTCTGGCTACAATCTTAATTTTGGGAAAATGTTTTTTGATCACCTCAAAATATTCATTGTTTGCCCCCCACATTACAACAGGGTCTACATTTTCGATACTTAGATTCAGTTCGTTCAAGTTGTGCTTATTTTTAGTACAGGGGATGTTTATTTGAGATTAAAATTCAATATTTGTACGATTATTATCTATCGCAAGAATAACAATAAATATTCACATTTTAAATGGCAATAATTACTTTAACAACCGATTTAGGGTACAAAGATTTTTATCAGGCTGCCCTTAAAGGAAGTATTCTGAGCCAGCTTGCGACTGCCAATATTGTAGATATCAGCCATGAAATTTCTGCCTTTAATATTCCTCAGGCGGCCTTCATTTTAAAGAATGCTTTTCATTATTTTCCTAAGGGTACCGTTCACCTTATTGGAATTGACTCAGTGTTTAACGAAAAGACCAGGTACCTTGCCCTGAAGTACAGGGATCATTATTTTGTAGGATCAGATAATGGTATTTTTTCCCTTTTATTTGATGAGGAACCCTCAGAGATTGTTGAATTAAATATTATGCAGGATCTCAAATACCTGCATTTTCCCTTATCAGACATTTTCCCCAAAGCAGCAAGTCATCTGGCTAAAGGTGGAAAACTTCAGGAAATCGGAATTCCGGTATCAGGGGTTGAAGAAAAAATGACGCTGCAGCCGGTAATTGAAAGAGACATTATTCGCGGAAGTGTGATCTACATTGATTCTTTTCAGAATATAATAACTAATATCACGAAGGAGATTTTTACAAAAGTTCAGAAAAATCGGGATTTTACCCTTTTTTTTAAGAGAAATGAGTCTATTTCTCAATTAAGCTGGCATTATAATGAAGTTCCTGAAGGTGAAAAACTATGCCTGTTCGGAATCAGTAATCACCTGGAAATAGCCATCAATAAGGGCAACGCCAGTGGCTTGCTGGGGCTGAATCTGAATGATATTGTCCGGATTGAATTCAAATCATGATTACCAGAATTGTTAAAATGACATTTAAGCCAGAAAGTGTAAATGGCTTCAAAGAGGTATTTTATGAGTCTCAAAAACTTATCCGTGCATTTGATGGCTGCCTTCGCGTAGATCTAATGAAGGACATTAATAATGATTGTATCTTTTTTACGTTAAGCTACTGGCGCAGTGAGGAGGACTTGAATTTGTACAGACAATCTTACTTGTTTAAAAACACCTGGTCAAAAGTGAAACCTATGTTCTCTGAAAAGGCAGAAGCCTGGAGTCTGCTGCCAGGCCAAAACGAAACAATATGAAGCTGATTTGCTCAATTATTATCATTCTGCTACTTTCAAAGAGCAATGTTTCAGCACAGAATGACAGTTCTGCCTATGAAGCACAACGAAATAAAATAAACAAGCTTTTAAGTGAGCGCAGCAGCAGATTCGGACAATACGATAGCAGCCTTGGTAAGCGAAGCGGAATATTCGGACTTAAAACAAAAAAAGACCTGCAATTCTCCAATGATATTCTCCGGCAAATTGTATTAACTGATAATGATATTTTCTCTGAACTAAAGATCTTGATGGATTATAAGGATTTTGAAAAAAAGCAGGTTGAAGCAAGAGCAGAAACTAGTGAAGGGCGTATTGACAGGTATCAAATAACAATTACCCGTCTTCAGCTGGAAAATGAGAAGTTAAGAATTGATTCTGAGAAAAATGTGGTTCAGGCTGAAAAACTATTTAATTATCTTCTTATCAGTGTCATCGTCTTGCTGCTTTCCCTAATCTTTATCTACATGAAAATATTACGAAGGAGTGATAAGTCTGGCTTAAAGAGTGCTTAAATAAAGCTAATTTTGGACTCACCTTATCTCA
The DNA here is from genome assembly GCA_041671205.1 of Pedobacter sp. Lineage (GTDB taxonomy): Bacteria > Bacteroidota > Bacteroidia > Sphingobacteriales > Sphingobacteriaceae > Daejeonella. The sequence goes on along the minus strand of JBAZCD010000057.1, from coordinate 331 downwards.
GGTAGCAATCACTTTTATATAAACATGGCACGTGCTCGATTAAACAGCGGAAACGCTCAGGCTGAAGAACTCCCAAAAGCAAAAATCAATAAAGAAAGTATCAGGCAAGTGATGAGATTATTAAGTTATCTCAAACCTTACCAGACCAAATTTTTTCTTGGTTTAGCCTGTCTTATTTTTTCAAGCGCCAGTTCTTTTCTTTTTCCATTATTAATGGGACGCCTGATGGGTACCGGTGCACAGGCTGCACAAGGTGGAAAATTGGTTCCGAATGAAATTCTGGATGTTTTTCCTACTGATATAAACACTGTAGCCCTTACCCTGCTGGCCG
>JBAZCD010000056.1:0-10559 GCA_041671205.1 Pedobacter sp. | reverse complement strand
ACCTCAAGGGTTACCTGCCATTCACCATCCCACTTTACTGTAAAATCGCTCTCATCAGCAGGTTGTTCCATATATAACTCGTTCACCTTATATCCCTTTGGCAATTTGATTTTCTGCAGCTTTTCATTCATCCCAAGAATAGCATAGACCGGACTTTCCAATGCACCTGCCATATCAGCCGTTACATAAACCACACGCTTTTGATCCTTGCGATAAATAGTTTTGTTCAATGTATCACGTACCACCTTTACCAGATCACTCACAGGAACCAGATTTCCATGAGCACCTTTTACTTTAAGGCTTGTAATATCCTGTAAGCTCGACTTATCCGCATCATCAAGAGATAATACGATACCAACCTGATCATTTGAGCTTTCATCATATAAATAAGAAACCGGATACTCTTTAAGCAAATAGGTCAGATTACCTACTACCTGCTGGGATGCAACCCCATTGAGCATGGCCTTTTCCTTATCTACCTCCAAACGATACTCCGTTTGAGCATCTTCAACCATCCAGTCGATATCAACGATATCCGAGGTTTGTTCAAGAATAGTTTTTACCTGTTTTGCGACCTTAATCTGCTCATCATAATCGGGGCCATAGATCTCTGCAACCAGAGTTGATAATACCGGCGGACCAGGAGGAACTTCAATGATCTTTACATTAGCGCCATATTTTTTAGCAATCTTTTGAATCTCAGGACGGACCTCTTTGGCTATATCATGACTTTGCTGATCCCTGTCCTCTTTGTGAAGCAGGTTTACCTGAATATCAGCCATATTACTGCCACCCCTCAGATCATAGTGACGAACCAATCCGTTGAAGGTTATCGGCGCAGATGTACCAATGTAATTCTGATAATTAACAACCTGAGGTTTTTGAGAAAGATACTGTGCTATTTCCCTGGTAACCGCTGCTGTTCTTTCCAAAGTAGTCCCTTCTGGCATATCTATAACCACCTGAAACTCATTTTTATTATCAAATGGGAGCATCTTCACTACTACCGATTTGGTGAAAAACATCATCACCGAACCAATCAGTAATAAGACAGTAATACCCAGCATCCAGCGGCGCTTTGGAGAACTTTCAAGTAAAGGACGCTCAAGCTTATTGTAAACTCTGTAAATTAAGCTTGTTTCCAGTCCCTGCTCTTCCTTATGCTTTTGCTCATCCTTCTCTTTCAATAAATGATAACCCAGGTATGGAGTAATTGTCAGTGCTACAAACAAAGATAAAAGCATAGCTATGGATGCTCCGATCGGCATCGGGCTCATATACGGACCCATCATACCCGAAACAAAGGCCATAGGCAGAATCGCCGCAATAACCGTAAATGTTGCCAGAATAGTTGGGTTTCCAACTTCGTTTATCGCAAAGATGGCAGCCTGTTTAAACGGAAGGCGTTTCATCTTAAAGTGCCTGTGCATATTCTCGGCAATGATGATACTATCATCCACAACAATACCAACTACGAATACCAAAGCAAATAATGTAATACGATTCAGCGTATAATCAAGAACATAATAGCTGAATAAGGTCAATGCAAAAGTCAGAGGTACTGAAAAAAACACAACCAATCCACCTCTCCATCCCATAGCAAGCATCACCAGGAAGGTTACTGCAACAATTGCAATACCCAGGTGAAGTAAAAGTTCTCCTACTTTATCAGATGCAGTTTCACCGTAGTTTCTTGTCACTTCTAAATGAACTTCATCCGGAATAATATTTTGCTTTAAATGCTCTACTTTCTCCAATATCTTTTCAGATATTTTCATTGCATCGGCACCCTTAACCTTACCGATAGAAATTGTTACTGCAGGATATTCCGATTTAGCTTTAGAATAACTTTCATTTGACTTCCCATATCCGAAAGAAACATAACTTCTCGGACTTGAAGGGCCATCCTGCACACTTGCAACCTGCTTCAAATAAACAGGCATATTGTTACTTACCCCAACAACCAGATTCTCAACGTCTTCAGAATTAGTTAAAAACTGTCCGGTAGACACTAAATATTCCTGATCCTTGCTCGAGAAACTTCCTGATTGAGAACTGCCGTTATTCGCCTGAATCATTTGCATGATTCCAAGCGGATCAACGCCGCTCTCCGCCATTTTATCCTTATCTAAAACAATTTTTATTTCACGGTTGCGGCCACCAATTTCCTTTGTTGCAGCTACGTCCTTAATTTTTTCGATCTCTGAAGTTACTTCTTCAGCGATTTGTCTGAGCTGAAATTCATCATATTTTTCACTCCATAATGTCAGTCCAAGCATTGGAACATCATCTATAGAACGGGTCTTTACAATTGGTTTATAAACACCAGCAGGAAATGAATCCTCGTGTTTGTTCAATTCATCGTAAAGTTTAACATATGAACGCTCAACATCTTCACCTACATAAAATTGAACAATCATCATTGCCTGACCATTCATGGCCATACTGTGAACATGCTCAACACCCTTAATGTTGGAAATGATCTTTTCCAGAGGTTTAACCACGCGGCTTTCGATCTCAGAAGGACTTGCCCCCGGATATCCAACCATCACATCGGCCATCGGAACATTGATCTGAGGCTCCTCCTCCCTTGGAATAAGGAATGAGCTGTAAACCCCGATGATCATCAGCACCGACATCAATAAAATTGTAAGTTTAGAGTTTATGAAAAAATGTGCTATTTTTCCTGATATACCTTCTTGCATGATATTTTAGTTTTATTCTCTACCTGAATGGATAAAAAATGAGTGAAAACTATATTTTACTGTTGAATGCTAACCCTGGCTCCATTATACAACTTGCCTTCAGCAGAAACCACATATTGCTCAGAAGAAGATAATCCGGATAAAACTTCAACCTGATCGCCAGATGTTTTACCTGTTTTAACCCATCTGAGAATCGCAGTATTTGCATTTCCTATGGTATAAACTCCTTTAAGTTGTCCCTGCTTTACCAGTGCAGTAACCGGAATCAATACTTTATCAGAAGATTCTGTTGCTGCGGCTTCCCTTTTTACAGGAAACTGAACATTAACAAACATCCCTGAGAGAATAGATTTATCAATTTTATCAAGATCAATCTTAACCAGATACTGGCCTCCTGTATTTTTCGCTGATATACTTACCTCCGAAACCTTTCCATCAACTTCCCTGTTTAACGATTTAATCAGGACCCTGGCCGGCATTCCTTTGCTAATACCTGAGATCTGATTTTCTGAAACCATAGCACTTACCTGTAAGCGGGATGAGCCCTCCATACCTAACAATGGCATTCCGGGATTAGCCATATCACCTTCTTTGGCAAAAGTATTGGTAATCACACCAGAGAATGGAGCCGTAATATTTGAATAGGAAAACTGCGCCATTACCTCCTTCTTCATTTGTTTTGCACCTTCCAGCGCTGCCTTTGTCATCTCATACCGGGCAGTAATGTCATCCAGCTCTTTTTGTGAAGCACTCTGCTCTTTAAACAGATTCACAAATCTGTCATAATCCTTTCTGGCACTGTTAAAGGCAGTTGTAGCCTGCAGAATACCTGCATCTACCTGTGCTTTTTTTGCTGTCAGGTCAGAGCTGTTGACACTTAAAAGCAACTGCCCCTGTTTAACCTGCTGACCAACCTTTACATGAATTCTGGTAATATATCCCATCATTCTGGTGCTGATATTGGCGCTGTTCTCTGCTTCAATCTTACCGCTTGCACTAATAAAATCAGCACTTTGTACTGAAGAAGAACCTCCAAGCTTTACGGCTATAGCCGGTTCATCCTTAATTGTTTCTTTCTTACTTTCACCACAGGAAGCCAAAAATGAGAGGGCGCCCAGAATTAATATTGGTATTAATATCTTTTTCATCTGTTTATTGTTTGTTTTTTAATGGTGATGAAGCGATCATGATTTAATAATCATACCCCTGCGGGTTTTGGCAAAATCATGATGGTTTCATCTTATTACTTAGTTAAAAAGGTTAAATATTGTTGAGTAAAATTGTACTCGAATACTGCCTGCAGATATTCAAGTTCTTTTTGAAACATCTGGGTCTCAGAACCAAGCAGATCACTGGTCTTTTCAAGTCCCTGTTTAAATCGGTTATTACGTATGCGATAAGCTTCCTGAGATTGTTCAAGGGCCAGTTTAGCCAGACTTACTTTATGACCTGCATCATTCAGCTGACGGTTGGTTTTATTAAGTTCCATCTGACTTTGCGCCTTGTATTGACTCGCAGCAGCTTCTGCCCTGGTATAATCAGCCAAAGCTTTCTGTCTTTTACCAATTGACTTATATCCGTCGAAAACATTCCATGAAAGCTGTACTCCTACCAGATAACCTTTAGCTTCGGCTCCGAACAGTTTATTATCATATAGTTCATAAGTTCCAAAGGCATTTAACCTTGGCAGAAAATTCATTTTTGCCGATTTCAGAACAGCTTCATAAGCATCGGCAGATTTCATCATTGCCTGTATATCCTTACGCCCATCGGTTAAACCTGTATTGGGTTCTGCAATCGAAATGCTGTTTTCAAGATCTTCTACAGGGCGGTAAATTTTACCGTTCATATCTTCCTGCATCAGAAATGCCAAATAATCAGAAGCATTACGAACATTACTCTTTGCTAACTGAACCTGATTCTTAATCTCATTGACACGGACCTGTACTGAAAGCACATCTGTTTTCTGAAGCAATCCCTGTTTAAAATAATTATCTATGAGTTTAAGATTAGCATCTGCTGTAAGCTCAGCCTTTTCTAATACATTTACTGCTTTATAAGCCAATTGAAGCTGCATAAAAGCTTTCCCGGTCTCAAGTTCCAGATACTCTTTTGTCCTTTCCGACTGTAACTGCATCGCTTCCATTTTAGATTTGGCAGCCTGCCTTCCAAAAACACCATCAAGATTTACCAATGGTTGTAATACCTGTATTTTAGTGGCAAAATTGGTTGTCACTTCAGGGTTATTTAACAATGCCGGATTAAAATCGGAAGGTGTTAAAATCTCCTGATTCAATTTTGATCCGAATGCCATCAATGGGTTGGTGGTTGAAACTCCTGTATGTGATACAGAAACATCCGGCAAAAACAAAGCATTTGACTGCTTAAAATCTGCCTGAGCTGATTTAAACTCCTGATCCTGAATCTTTAACTGAAGATTCTTTTCAGACACCTTCGACCAGATTTCATTTCTGGAAAGAGTAATTGTATCCTGACTCAGGACTACTGCCGGAAGGGAAATAATCACGGCAAACATGACAATCGCTAATCTCTTCATATAAAATTGTTTAAAATTTTATACAAAGGTACCGGGGCGAAAATCTGAAGATGGTAACAAATATCACAATTGTCACAATTGTGTTTCAAATCACATGTAACAAGCGAAAGTATCTAATAAACAAGCGGATAGATAAACTGATCCGGGAGAAACCCTGATAAGTTAAGTGAACGAGGTTTCAGAATCGAATAAAAAAAACCTCCCTCGCTTTTATGAGGGAGGTTTTCAGATCAGAACAAACCAAGTTGTCCTTTATCATCAATATCCAGATCATCCGGATTTGTGATCTCAAAATCAATCTTTTTTGCCGGCTTAATTTCATCCTTCAAGGGTTCTGCGGCAACATCAGGGATCTCCGGAACTTCGATCACAATCTCATCTGAAGTATCTTTAATATTTTCAGGTTCCGGCGAAAACTCAGTTTCTGTCACACGAACTTCAGGTAATGCACCAGGATCTTTATCCTTCTCTTCCTCTTCATCAATATCCCTGGCAAGAGAAGAAACCGGTGTTGCGGTATGCACTCCCGGCTCATCTTCTTCACTTTCTTCCGTTCCTGAACCCTGAGCAATAAGCTCTTCATCTTCTTCATCAACAGCTGAATGGATAAGTAGTTCGATCTCCTTCACTTCATGAGGGCTGAGCCTGTTCCCCATAGCCTTCATTCCCTTAACTTCAATTGCCTCACTCAGATCAAGTTCTGATTCCTCAGAAATTTTGGTTTTACCCTTCAGCACTTCCAGTTTGATCTTCGGTCTCATATGGCCCGATATCAGAATCAGTTTTGATCCCGGTTCTTCGCTGATCACACTGGTCTTCTTTCCGATAGCAGCGCTTTCAAACACAAATCGTTTGAGATAATGAGCACCTGATTTACCTTCCAGATAGATCAGGGTAAATACCTTTTCCGGATTAAACTTCTCAATCAGCAGCAGGCGATCATCAAAATGATTACTCAAATCAAAACTACTCAGTTCATAAACGCCCTGCGGATTTAGCGTAAGAATTCTGTCATCCCCATCAAATTCTCCAAGATATTTGCCCCGCCCATCCACATTCAGACGTTTCAGAATTTCATCATACCAGATCTTACGTCCTGATAAAGTGGAGATACCTTTGCTCTTTAGCACAACTTTCTTCACCGGGTACTTTGTTACGATGTTCCCCATCGAGCTTCTGCCCTTAATCACCTGATCTGCAAAGTCAATATCGAACTGGAGTTTCTTCAGTTTAGAATGAGGCTTAAGCTGAACATTAATTATTTCAGCTTCCCCGTTTGGATTTGCGGTAAAGTATAACACTTTTGAGCCCTTGCTGCCCTTGGTCAGATCATATTCTTTATCACGTGTAACTCCCAGAACGGAGAAACGCTTGATGTAAGATGTACCACTTTCACCATCCCTGTAGATCATGTTATACACCGTTCGCTCATCATTCTTCTTAAATACCTGAGCATGAACTATCCCTTTCCCGGCAAAAGTCTTTTCAGCGACCTTTGAAACAATGAACTTACCATCCTCTCTGAAAACGATTACCTCATCCAGATCAGAACAATCACATACAAATTCGTCCTTACGAAGTCCGGTTCCAATGAAACCATCTTCGCGGTTCATGTATAATTTAACATTGGCTAAGGCTACTTTTGAAGCCTCCACCCGGTCGAAAGCCCTGATTTCTGTCTTGCGCTCTCTCCCTGAACCATATTTACTCTTTAATTTCTCAAACCAGGCAATCGCATAATCGGTAAGATGTTTGAGATGCTTATTTACTTCCTTAATATCACTTTCCAAAGCCAATAACTGCTCGTCAGATTTCTTAAGGTCAAAGCGTGTGATGCTGCTCATCGGCTTATCAATCAGCTTCTTATAATCTTCAGGGAGTATCTCACGATAGAATTGAGAGAAGAACGGATTGAATAATTTGTTCAATACCTCCACAACAGCTTCAAAATTTCCTGATCCCTCATATTCAGGATTCTTATACATTCCTTCCTGAATAAAAATCTTGAGTAAGGAACTGAAAAATATCTTTTCTTTCAGTTCGGCTAGCTTGATCTCAAGCTCCAGCTTCAGAAGGTTTTTAGTATGGTGTGTACTCTCAATGAGAATATCATTCACACTCATAAAATAAGGCTTATCGCCCTTTATTATACAGGTATTTGGCGAGATGGATACCTCGCAATCGGTGAATGCATAGAGCGCATCGATCGTCACATCAGGTGAAATACCCGGTGCCAGGTGAATAATGATCTCTACATTTTTGGCGGTATTATCTTCGATCTTCTTGATCTTGATCTTACCCTTATCATTGGCCGAGATCACACTGTCGATCAAACCGCCGGTAGTGGTGGTATAGGGTATTTCGGTAATCGCCAGAGTCTTCTTATCACGCTCAATAATCTTCGCCCTCACCCTGATTCTGCCGCCCCTCATCCCTTCGCTGTAATTGCTGAAATCAGCCATGCCACCCATCTGGAAATCAGGAAGGAGATCAGGCCGCTTACCTTTAAGGACTTCAATAGAAGCATCAATCAGCTCCACAAAATTATGAGGCATGATTTTAGTCGCCAGACCTACTGCAATACCATCGGCCCCCTGAGCCAGTAATAAAGGAAATTTCACCGGAAGTGTAACCGGCTCACGGTTACGTCCGTCGTAACTGCTCTGCCATTCAGTAGTATCCGGATTGAATACCACCTCATTGGCAAATTTGGAAAGTCTTGCCTCAATATAACGGGGGGCAGCTGCAGAGTCTCCTGTGATTGGATCACCCCAGTTTCCCTGTGTATCGATCAGCAAATTCTTTTGGCCAATCTGCACCATGGCATCGCCAATAGATGCATCACCATGTGGATGATACTTCATGGTATTCCCGATAACGTTAGCCGCTTTATTAAAGCGCCCGTCATCCATCTCTTTGAGAGAATGTAAAATACGGCGCTGAACCGGCTTTAATCCATCATGGATATGGGGGACGGCGCGATCCAGAATAACATAGGATGCATAATCTAAAAACCAATTTTCATATAAACCGGAAAGCGATATTACATTATGTAAAGCTTTTTCTTCGCCCGCCGTATTGTTGTCTTCACTGTCTGTATTTTCTAATTCTTCACTCATCCTTAATATGAAATTCTATAGAATGGTAAATATAAGTTATCGGGTGAAAATGTAAGCGGGAAGTTTTAAACAGGTCTTGATTAAGCTGTTGATTTAATGAAGTCTGTTTAATTTCCGGATAGAACATCTCAGGTCAGAAACTTCTTTTCCGAAAAAACGATAGAAAAAATATTAAAACTATACTATTGATATTCAATATTTTACAGCTAAATTCATATATGGAGGCAACCATTTAAAACATATTGACGTGTATAACTTAAATAGCTATAAAATTGAGTAATTCGATACAACAATTACCCGATCAACTTCGCGAGGATTGCATCCGTGGTGAAGCCGGCAGTCAGAAAAAATTGTATTATAATTTTTATGGCTTTGCTATGGGAATTTGTTTGAGATATGCCCGCGACAGAGATGAAGCAGTTGAAATATTAAATGATGGTTTTTATAAAGTTTTAACACGCCTGGATAAATATGATCCAAGTAAGCCATTTTTACCATGGCTTAGCCGCATCATGACCAATACGGCAATTGACCATTACCGCAGTGAGTTAAAGCACCCAATAGGTAGTGATATCACAGAACTGGAAATTCAAAGTGAAGAAGCTGATATCCAAAGCAAATTAAACTATGATGATCTGATCAGGATTGTACAAACGCTGCCTACCGGTTACCGGACTGTTTTCAACCTGTTTGCAATTGACGGTTATACCCACGAGGAAATTGGAGAACAACTGGGTATTTCGGTTGGTACATCCAAATCGAATTTATTTAAAGCCAGGCAAAAACTCAGATCGATGCTTGAAACAAGCAAAAATTTAACAGAAATAAGTACAGAACAACGTGCTGTAATAATTAACAATGAGCAATTTGAGCCCAAACAAGACAGACAACTTTTTCAGGCAGGCGCTAAGTTCAGCTCCTGATCTTTCTCCTTCTGAGAAAGACTGGAAAGAGATGGAGCGTCTTCTTAAAGGCGAGCCAAAACGCAGACCTGTGATCGCCTGGCTTTACTGGCCGGCAGGAATTGCTGCTGGCTTACTGATTTTCTTTTCTCTATGGTATTCGGGCGAACCAGCTACAGAACTGGCAAAAAACGATGGAAAAGGAAGCATTAAAACTGAAAACATCAGCAGGGAAAAAAAGACACCAGAAAGTGAAAATCAAAAACCTGGAAATACAAAAGTGGCTAATAGCAGTACTTTTTCCAAAACTGAACTGAGCAATTCAATTATTGCCAAACAGAAACAAAGTCTGAATAAATTTAGCGTTTCCTCTAATTTGTCTGATAACACTATAAATCTAAGCAATGCAGCGAAGCAAGGTCAGGAAATTATAATTTCAGGAAAGCGGGACCCCCTGCCTGCAATGAATTATGCTGCTAATAAAGATCTAAGAATAATCCACAGCCTGAGTTCTGACCCGCTTTCAGCAAATGCTGAAAGAGTACCCCTTAACGACAGCATCATGCAAAGATTGGAAAGCCATCCTGCAAAAAAAGATGGAAAATGGGGACTGAGCATGGCATTTACAACGGATATGAATTCAGTAAACGGGATTGGGAACAGTAAAGCCGGACTTAGTGGGGGTTTTGGAATAAGCTATAAAGTTTCGAAAGGTATCTCTGCCGGCACTGGGCTTTATTATTCCCGGAAGAAATACACCTCAGACAAATACGCCTACAACACTACAGAAAAGCCCTTTGCCACCTGGGCAAGTTATTCAAGACAGATCGATGCCGATTGCAAGGTGATCGATATTCCGCTTAACCTGAATATACTGCTGAGTAAAACTAAAAAAACCGGCATCATCGCATCCGCAGGAGTATCCTCCTATATTATACTCTCTGAGAAGTATAATTTTATTTACAACCCTACTCCGTCTTACCCATCTGCAGGAAGAGAATACACAATCAAAAATGCAAATCAGAACATTTTGAGTGTTGTCAATTTATCAGTTGGTGTTGAAAAGCCGTTGGGCAAACAAAGCAGCATAGTTATCCAGCCCTATGCAAAATTACCTTTATCTGGTATCGGACAAGGCGAAACAGAATTGAAATCCTTTGGAGTTGGTTTCCAGCTTAATTATTCTGTGAAGAAGAAAAATAAATTCTTCAACAGGAAATCTGAATGATCACCTTTTCTTTATAAATATAAGTTCAACACGACGGTTAGATTGCCG
>JBAZCD010000055.1:0-10569 GCA_041671205.1 Pedobacter sp. | reverse complement strand
TCTTTTGCTGAAGCTGAAATCCGCCTATTGGTCTGCCGAATTGCATTCGCTCTTTGGAATAACGCAGAGCCGTATCGTAGCAGTCCATTGCCGCACCTAATGCACCCCAGGCAATACCATATCTGGCCTGGTTTAAGCATCCCAGCGGACCTTTAATTCCCTTAACATCCGGGAGCATATTTTCTTTAGGCACTTTAACATTGTTGAAAACAAGTTCTCCGGTAGCTGAAGCTCTCAGGCTCCATTTGCCATGAATTTCGGGTGCGCTGAAGCCTTCCATACTTTTTTCAGCAATAAGTCCCCTGATCACACCTCCCTCATCTTTGGCCCATACAATTGCAATATCGGCATAGGGTGAATTTGAAATCCACATTTTTGATCCGTTCAGAAGATAGTGATCACCCATGTCTTTAATGTTTGTGATCATGCTTCCCGGATCTGAGCCATGGTCAGGCTCGGTTAACCCAAAGCATCCCAGGTATTCTCCTGATGCCAGCTTCGGTAAATACTTCATCTTTTGTTCTTCAGAACCATAGGCATAGATCGGATACATGACAAGAGAACCCTGAACCGAGGCGGTTGATCGGATTCCTGAATCACCCCGTTCTATTTCCTGCATGATTAAACCATAGGAGATATAATCCAGTCCGGCTCCACCGTAATTTGTTGGTATGGTAGGACCGAATGCACCAACATCGGCAAGCCCCGGAATAAGATGTCGCGGAAATTCAGCTTTTTGGGCAAAATCTTCAATAATCGGACTTACTTCTTTTTTTACCCAGCTCCGAACCGTATCACGGATCAGTTTATGTTCATCACTTAATAGTTCATCTATCAGGTAATAATCCGGTGCTTCATAAAGATCTTTCTTTGCTGACCTGTGAATATTTTGCGATTCTGGATTCTGGTATGACATATTTCTGCTTTTTTCAAAACTACTAAAATAGCTTATTATTTATATTGCTGAGAAATTCGAACAGGAAGATACCTTTTTACCGACTGGTTTCCTGTTTTTACCGAAATGTTGGCCCATCCTGCCAGAAAGGTCTGTACAGGCCCGGAATAGCATACTACATTTGATCAGTAAAAAAACTAAAAAATAAAAACATGAAAACGATACTTACATTAACTGCAACATTTTTAATGGCTTTTTCCCTGAATACTATTGCAGGAAATAAAAATTCAAATTTTTCATCTGATAAACCCAAAACGATGGTGGCTGTTGCTCCATTTGAATGGGGGAATCCGAATGAGGCCGCGCCGGCAGAGCTTAGATTCGTAAAAGCGAAATATGCAAAAGTTCCTGTTGCACCATTTGTATGGGGAAATGCCGGAGATGATGCACCAGACCTTCAGAAAATTGAAGAATAGGTAATAATAATATTATTATCCTCTGTTTTAATGGAGAATATCTGAACGATATTCTCCATTTTTTATGCTTTAATGTTATTTACTGGTATTCCTGCCGAGTAACCATCCGATCACTGAACCGGAAAGACCACCCAACAGTGCCATGCAAAATGCATCTACGAAACTGAGCTGCAGAGTATATAAATTATACTGGCCAAAGGCTACGAAGTTCATTCCCAGCCCAAAGAGAAAGAATAATATTGCACCGGTAATGGCACCCTGAATTCCCGAATCAATTTTTCCCATATTCAGAATATATGCCAGGAGAATTCCCCAAATTATATTTCCGACACCTATGGCCCAGATTTCCATGGGCTCTTTTACCAAACCCGGGAAAGTGGTCATGTTGGCTACAAAATAATCCATCATCAATACTCCATAGATCAAATAACCTGCAAGGAAAACAACGATGCCTCCTGCAATGCCGATTAAAAATGTTTTTGTGTTCATGGTGCTTGTTTGTTTAGGTTTTATAAAGAAAATTACCTTTAAAGTTTGACATGTGCAAGAACTTATTTTCCAGACTTCTGATACAATGCGTTGATATATAGTATAATGTAAATTGAAGCCTGTTGTATTTCTTGCCTGAATTACAGTAAACCCATTTCAACAATAGTTTATATCTTTATCGGATGGTATGGAAATTAGTTAAAGAAGAATTGCCTGAACAGGCAAAAGATGTTCTGTTATTTGATGGCGGACAAATATATTTTGGATATTACAGCGAGATCTATAAAAAGTTTGTTGTGGCCAATGATAAAGTTGCGCCCGAAGATTTTACGCATTGGATGATCTTGCCGGATTTCCCCAAAACCTGATCATTACTTTTCAGAAAGCCGTCAGGAATTGGGTTAATTATTTAATGATCAATACAGATGAAATTTTATCTGTTTGCCGGTCTGGCCGGATGTTTTATTTCGGGTGGAGTTGAAGAAAGTTCACCATTTTCATTTACGTAAGCCATCATATCCTCCAGTTTTCCACCATTTGAGTTTTGCTTACGTTCCATTTTGCGTTGTTCTTTATCTTCCTTTTTCTTTGCTCTGTTCTTTTCGAGCTGCTTTTTCATGAATGTTGCCTGGGATTTAGCCATATCTAATAATTTTAGTTAATAATTACTATCCGGGTTTGATGAATGCGGCCAGAATGGCATTGAGAATTCGACTATAGGTTTGGATCAGGATGTCTTTTATTTTTCTGTGTTTATAACAGTAAGAAATCATGATCAGGCGAATTGATCAGCAGGCATGAAAAGGGAATAGCTTGTGCTTTGAATACAAATTTACAAAAAATTGCTCTAAATGGCAAGTCTATCTCCGTTTTGCAGCCTGAGCAGGTGATTCAGGAGGTCTGAAAAAGCAGGATTCATAGTGTTGATGTACTTGATATGCAGATAAGTCAGTTTATGGGCTTAGAAATATAAAAAGTACGCATTGTCCCGGGATAGCCTGTGGACTATCCTGTATTTAGTAAATTCCAATCCTCCAGAATCTTATTTGTTGTTCCGAACCAGGATTCTGCTTGGACCTCAATTTAAATCGGAACTCAGCAATCAGAGATCTATTTAGCAAGAATTTTTATCAGTGATCCCTGTAATACCCGATCTGTTAGCTGCATACCGTTAAGTATGGAGAGCTCCGTATGGCGGTTTTCAGCCATATTATAACTGATTAAAGCCTGTTTCAGTGTGCCGCTTTGCTTTACTGTTTTAATTCTTATCCTGTCTGCTTGTTTATTTAGCTTGGAAGCATCATTCAGCTCTTTAAAATTCTTCATTGTTTGAAGAAAATAAGAAGAGTAATTGTTGAAATCACTAATGGCACTGGCTCCCAGTATGAGGTAAATGGTCTTATTATATTCAATAAGATAACAAAGGGTTCTAACAGTGGATGCCTGCTGTTGTTCGGCCTTGACGTCCGCTGTCATTGCCAGAGCATTCAGACCATTCACCGTAATCTGATTGGATTCGATAACCTGAAGATTGTTTTTTTGGATCACGGTGTTTGCTGCTTCCTGGAGTGAATTTCCACTGGCAAGTGTCATCATGAGCAGTGCTTTTCCATCTTTCGGAGCCAGCTGAACCCTTTGCGGAGTATTCTGGTAATTCCATCCCTGGGGTGTTGGAAACTGAAATTTTAATACCGGATGATAAAAAATATTGTTTTCCAGGAAACCTTGTTTAGGATCTTCGCCATAGATCAATCCTTCAATCTTTTTTAAGTAGCTTTCTCTGTTAATCTTTGGGCTGGTCAGGTTTAGTTTCTTTTTCCATTCAACTGATAAATTGCCTACTGCAATATTCCGTTCTCCGGGATTAGGGTGGGTAGATAGAAAACCGGGTAATTCTGCACTTTCAGTGCCAATACTTTGTCTTTCAAGGGTATTGAAAAAACCGGCCATTTCTTTCGCATCATAGCCGATTTTTGATGAGTATTCAACACCAAGTTCATCCGATTGGCGTTCGGCGTCCCTGCCAAATTTCAGGAATAGCAGCCCTAAACCCTGGGATAATGGTTCAGCAAAATCTGCAACCTGAGGTACTAAAATCATACTGCCTATTAATCCAACCTGCCCAAGTACCGCTTTGGTTTGTTGAGAAACTGAATGCCTTGCAGTGATATGGCCTATTTCATGACCCAAAACACCGGCAAATTCGGCTTCGTTGTTAAAATGTGCCATGATACCCCTTGTGAAATAAACATAACCGCCCGGGACCGCAAATGCATTTAATACTTCGGAGTCTACAATTTTAAATTCATAGTTAAGATTTGGTCTGTGTGAAATAGCAGCCATTTCTTTTCCTTTAACTGTGATAAAATCCTGCAGCAGCTTGTCTTCGTAAAGACCATACTGGGCAATGATTTGCGGGTCGGCATCCTTGCCCATTGCAATTTCCTGTTCCTCAGACATCAGAACGATCTGTTTTTTCCCGGTAACCGGGTTAACGGCACATGCATTTACCAGAAATAATGATGCACTCAGGCAGCCGAGCAGTAAATAATTTTTCATATCCGGATCTTTATTAAACTAACCATTCAATATTCAGGCCAGAGCAGATAAGTATTCAATAAATCAAAATTAATGCTACTTTCCTTAAGTATGGAAATCTGCTGAAATATAATCGCCGGCTATTTTTTTGGATGCAGGCTGCACTTATTTATTAAAGCTTAGCCCGCAGGTTTAAGGCCTTATAAATTTCTCAGCCATATATTACGAAAACTAATGGGTTCACTCGGATCGCCATGGTCCTGTAATTTGATGGGTAAAGGTCCGTGCTTTTTATAAAAAGGCGGGCCGGCATAAACTGTTTCTCCCTTTAATTCAATATTGTTTTGTATCAGGACGCCATTGTGAAGAACTGTAACTCTTGCAGCACTTTTTAAACTCCCATCTTCATTAAATACAGGGGCGGTCCAAACAATGTCATATGTTTGCCATTCGCCGGGTTTTTTGGATGCATTTACAAGCGGAATAAATTGTTTGTAAATACTGCCTGCCTGTCCGTTGCTGTATGTGCTGTTATTATAGGAGTCCAGAACTTGTAATTCATAGCCTGCATCACCTCCACCCTGGGTAGATCCAAGGAAAATACCGCTGTTGCCTCGTGCCTGGCCACTTCCGGTAATATTTAATGGGATCAGCCATTCAATATGCATCTGATAATTTGTGAACTTCTTTTTAGTTTCAATATTGCCGGTACCTTTTTTTACAGTAAAAGAATCTCCATTTACATTCCATTTAGCTTCAGAGCCATCTTTCACTGATTTCCATTCATTCAAATTGTTTCCGTTAAACAGGATGATAGCATCACCCGGAGTGGTGCTGAAGCTTAACTGCTGCGGTACCGGAGTCCAGGCTTCGGTAGCTTTAGGGTCTGCAGTTTGCTGTGCATAACTGAAATGGATTGTGAGCGCTGCAATTGCACCAAGCAATGTGATTTTTTTCATGAGCTATGATTGTTAAAGCAATATAATAATTGTGGAACCTGATTTGATATGAATATAACAAATATTTCAATTTACCTTCTGTATTGTATCTGCCAAATAACATATTTTTGTATTTATGGGGAATATAAATCAAAAGATTGGTCTTGAAGGTATTCGTTTTTTTTCATTTCATGGATTTTACCCTCAGGAGCAGATTCTTGGAACGGAATTTATACTGGATATTGAGACAAAACTTGAAGTTTTTAACTCAGGAGGGGACGAGATTTCCAATACAGTGAATTATGAACGATTGTTTCAGATCGCTTCAGAAGAGATGAATATTCCCCGAAAATTGATAGAGACGGTAGCTCACAGTATTTTGGAGCGGATCAGGCATGAGTTTTTAGCTGTTCAGTCAATCCGGGTTT
Organism: Pedobacter sp.; assembly: GCA_041671205.1. Classification (GTDB taxonomy): domain Bacteria; phylum Bacteroidota; class Bacteroidia; order Sphingobacteriales; family Sphingobacteriaceae; genus Daejeonella. The sequence continues at coordinate 4,805 of JBAZCD010000055.1, read as the reverse complement.
CAATCCGGAAAATGAATCCTCCAATGGGCGCCGAAATCAGAAATTCAACTATTGAACTGTTGTTTAACAGATAATATGCCTTTTAACCAGATAAGCCATTCCTTATTAGCAGAGATCTCCGGAATAGTCGGAGCCGGTCATGTTTTTACAGAAGCTGATCAGTTGGAAAAGTATGCACATGACGAGGCAGAGGATCTGATATTTTATCCGGAGGTTGTTGTCAGGCCGGATAGTGCTGAACAGATTTCGCTTCTGCTGAAAATATGTAACCGCAACATGATCCCTGTTACACCACGTGGGGCAGGGACAGGTTTGTGCGGAGGGGCATTGCCCGTAAATGGAGGACTTTTGATTTCAATGGAGAGGTTCAATAAGATCATTGAAATTGATGAATCTAATCTTCAGGCTACACTGGAATCCGGCGTTATTACTGAGGTTTTTATGAACGCTGTAGCAGAAAGGGGACTGTTTTATCCGGTAGACCCCTCCAGTAAAGGTTCTTGTTTTATCGGGGGGAATATTGCGCATGGCAGTGGTGGCCCAAGAGCCGTGAAATATGGAACCATCAAAGAATACGTTTTGAACCTTGAGGTTGTTTTGCCCGGGGGCGAAATCATATGGACCGGTGCAAACACTCTGAAGTATGCTTCAGGATATAATCTAACTCAGCTGATGGTTGGTTCGGAAGGGACTTTGGGAATTGTTACCAAAGTGGTTCTGAAACTTATTTCGCCTCCCTCACAAAGCCTGGTCATGCTTGCTTCCTTTCCCGGAAACGAACAGGCTTGTGAGGCAGTCTCTGCAATTTTTCGTGCCGGGCTTACTCCCTCAACACTTGAGTTTATGGAGAGACGCGCGGTTGAATGGGTAATAGAATACGATCGTTTTCGGTTTGATCTTAAAGATGGAGCGGAGGCTTTTTTAATGATCGAAGTTGACGGAAATGACTTGAAGGTGCTTTTTACTGAATGTGAAAAAATCAATGAAGTGCTGGAGAGCAATTCCTGTTCTGATGTGTTGTTTGCCGAAACAGCGGCGCAAAAGGAGGCTATCTGGAGAATGAGGCGAACGATGCCTCTTTCTGTAAAATCAAATTCAATATATAAGGAAGAGGACACAGTGGTTCCGAGAGCAGAGCTTCCTAAATTGATTCATGGCATAAAAGAGATTGGTGAGCGATTTGGGTTTTTATCCGTTTGTTACGGACATGCCGGAGATGGAAATCTGCATGTTAATATCATCAAGGGTTCTATGTCTGATGAGGACTGGAATACAAAATTAAAACAGGGTATCAGGGAGATCTTTGAGTTAACCGTTTCTTTGGGAGGCACAATTTCAGGCGAGCATGGTATCGGCTCTGTTCAGCGGGAGTATATGGATGTAAAATACACCGAAGCTCATCTTAACCTGATGCGTGGGATCAAAGCGGTCTTTGATCCCAATGGAATCCTGAATCCCGGAAAAATATTCTGACAGATGTACTTATCTCCGATCTATTTAGCTTCCAAATCATTAGCCATACTTGCTTCCATTTTTTTTCGCTGAATATCCGGTATCGGAACAGATTTGTTTAATGCATAGTCAAACGAAATACATAGGGTCTGGCCTGTTGTGCATATTTCTTCGATGCCATTCACACTTTTTACAAGTATATAATCCAAATCAAAACTGCTGTTCCCTAGCCTGGAGGTCCTTACATAGGCATTTATCTTATCTTCAAGCTTGATGGGTTTAAGGTATTCAACTACAGATCTTCGAAGAATTATCCCGAATGAATTCCAATCCCATTCAATGATCTCTTCCCAGTAGGCCGACCTGGCAATTTCGAAATAAGTAAGGTAAATAGCGTTATTTACATGCCCCAGGGCATCTATATCTGCAAACCGGATCGGTATCGGTGTCTCGTAATGGAATCCTTCCATAATGCTTATATGTCGTTTTGTCGCTTAAAATTAAAATGATATGCCAATATGTCGCTTAAAATAGTGTATTCCAATAAGATTTCAAAAATGGTATATACCTTGTTCAATAGTTTGAAATTACAAATTTAAATTTAGGAGGAAATAAAAATGGCACTTGTAAAATTTGCAAACGGAAACACAAACAAAGTATTTAAACCGGCTTATAACGATGTTTTTGACTCGTTCTTTAATGCGGATCCCTTTTTGTCTAAAAGTACCTTAAATCGTACACCGGCTGTGAACATAGCCGAAAACGAAAATGAGTTTCATATTGAACTGGCTGCCCCCGGGCTTAAGAAAGAAGATTTTAAGATCAATCTGGAGCAGGATATCTTGAGCATTTCTGCAGAAAAAAAAGATGAGAAAACAGAGACTGATGAAGCGAAAACATATAACAGACGTGAGTACAGTTATTCATCTTTCATGAGAACTTTTGCTTTGCCGGAAACAGCGGATCATGCTAAAATTTCTGCTGAGTATAGAGATGGTATTCTATACATCACCGTAGCAAAGAAAGAAGAAGCTAAGATCCAGTCGAGAGAGATAGCAATCAGTTAATTCTGATAGTGCATATATTTTTAAAAGGCAGGCGGAAAACCGTTTGCCTTTTCTATTTCCATTGCAGCTTAAGCTGCAAAAGTTGTAATTTTGCCGCATGCGGAGAGAAATTTTAGAGAACAAGCGAAAGGCATTAAAGATCAATTTAGATGAAGCTATTTATGGAACTTTCGCTGAAATAGGCGCAGGCCAGGAAGTGGCCAGAAATTTTTTTACTGCCGGTGCTGCATCCGGGACCATTGCAAAAACAATGTCGGCATATGATATGGTCTTCAGTAATTCAATTTACGGGGAAGAAGAGTCGGGCAGATATGTGTCTGAATCAAGGCTTGATAAGATGATTCAGCATGAATTCGGTCTTTTATCCGAACGTCTTTGTGGTCCTAAGTATGCTAAGAAAACCTTTTTCGCTTTTGCCGATACAGTTACAACTCTGAATTTCAATAAGACCAATGACCCTCATGGCTGGCTGGGAATACGGTTTCAGCTAAGCCCCGGAGGTGAGCCCAACGATATTGTTTTCCACGTCAGGCTGCTGGATAGTGATTCGAATTTGCAGCAAAATGTATTGGGAATATTGGGTGTGAACCTGGTTTACGCTGCATATTACTACCATAATGATGTGCAATCTATGATTGAGTCACTGGTTGATAATTTAGCAATAGGCTCTGTTGAAATAGATCTGATCAGTCTCAGCGGACCCAAATTCAAGAATGCGAATGACCGGTTGGTTAATTTATATCTTATTGCTAAAGGGTTTTCGGGAGCCGCTATCTTTGATAAGACCGGACAGGCCCGGCAATCCAAAGATGTTCTCTATAAAAAGGATGTCATGATCCTCCGGACCAAATTTGGCCAGAAATCTACCCCGAACTTTGATTTGTTCAATAAAGCGGTTGAGCAGTTTAAACGTACCCAGAAGGTAAGCGATAAGAATATTATCGTGATGATCGAGATTCTGATGACCAATTTTCTGGAGGATAAATCTGAACTGGGTAATGAAGAACTTGAAAAATTTGCAAAACGTGCCGAAGAACTTTGTGCTACAGGTAACTATGTGATCGTTTCAGACTTTGCCCGCAATCATAAGCTGGCCCAGTATCTTTCCCGTTGCAGTCCTAAGAGTGTAGGCATATCTACCAACATGGCCAACCTCAAAAATATATTCAATTCTAAAAATTATGGAGAAAATTACACGGATGAGCTGTTAGCTTATATCAGCGATTTGTTCAGTAAGAATGTGAAACTTTATGCTTATCCATATCTGGATAAGAATAGTAATCAGATCATTACAACACAAAATATGCCGGTTTCGACAGAGGCAAAGCATCTTTTCGAGTTTTTGATTCAAAACGGATATATTATGGATATTGTTGACTATGATGAGAAATATGTGAAAACAGTTTAATTAATTTCTCATATTAATATACTGCAGCGGCTGCCCGAAATCATCAGAACGGCAGAGAGCGATAACAGCCTGAAGGTCATCAATCTTCTTTCCCTGAACCCTGACCTGATCGTCCATGATGGAGGCCTGAACCTTCAGGCCGCTGTCCTTGATTTTTTTGACAATCTTTTTTGCAGCTTCTTTGTCAATACCTTCTTTGATCTTAATCTCTTTACGAAGCATATTTCCCGATGCATATTGTTCTTTTCCAAGATCCATGCTTCCCGGATCAAGGTTATGTTTCACCATGCGTGAGATGATTGCATCCTGAATCGCCTTCAGGCGCATATCATTTTCAGTGATGATGGTAATCTCGTTGGTCTTTTTGTCGAGTTCAACACTGCTCTTTGAATCGTTAAAATCATAACGATTGAGAATCTCTTTTTTCGCTGTATTTATTGCATTGTCGAGAGTTTGACCGTCGATCTTGCTTACGATATCAAATGTTGGCATAATTATTATCCTGTTGGTAAATCATATTTTTGTTAATATATTTAAATAATTCCTATAAAAGAATGCAATCCATTAAAAGAAAAATTATGAAAGCAAATAAAGCAAAAACATCCGGAAAAGTTGTAAAAAAGCAAACTAAGCGGAGCGTGAAAAAGGAATTGGAAGCATCAATTTCAGATAAATTCTTTGAAGCAATGAAAAGTCTGGGTCATGATGCGGATAATTTTTCCAAAGAGATCAAAAAGACCAGCAAATTATTGGCTAAGAAACTTGCCGGGAAATATAAAGAAGTAAAGAGTGCCGTTGAAGATAAGATTGAAAGCAGTACTAAAAGTTTAAAAGGTAAAGCGATAAAAAAAATATTCAATACACCTCCTAAATCTATT
>JBAZCD010000054.1:0-10848 GCA_041671205.1 Pedobacter sp. | reverse complement strand
AAGATCTGAAAGGTTCTGCTATGGAGGCTGCGATTACTTCCTTCCTTCTGTTTGCCATAGGTGCAATCATACCTGTCATTCCATTTTTCTTCTTAAGCGGGATGAATGCCATATTACTGAGCGCTGCCTTCAGCGCATTGGGTTTGTTTTTAATTGGATCGGCTATAACCCTGTTTACTGGCAGGAGTATCTGGTTCTCAGGGTTCAGGCAGGTATTTTTCGGACTGGCAGCTGCAGCGGTAACCTATGGAATCGGTAGTTTGATTGGAGTTTCTTTAGGAGCATAATAATTCAGATACCCCTATACCTTATGAAGTGTGTTTGATAATACTCCCGTACTATATAACATGTTTTTTGATCACCTGAATTGAATTGTAACTTTTGTAACCATAACCCGAGATTGCTAATGAGACCTTTGTATGCAAATAAAAAGACATTATGGAAATATTAGGTTACATTCTTGCAATACTCGTAGGTGTTTCATTAGGCTTGATCGGCAGTGGTGGTTCTATCCTTACAGTGCCAATTCTGGTATATGTAATGGGCGTTAATCCCATCCTTGCAACAGCTTATTCTTTATTCATTGTAGGGTCAACCGCTCTCGTTGGAGGTGTTCAAAGTGCGCTTCAGAAGAGAGCTGATTTTAAGACTGTTCTGATCTTTGGAGTTCCATCTATAGTAGCAGTTTATCTGACCCGGATGTGGCTGGTTCCACTAATTCCGTCTGAGCTCTTTACAATTGGCTCACTTGTTATTACTAAATCTATAGGGATCATGGTTCTGTTTGCCATCGTGATGATCCTGGCATCTGTAAGTATGATCAGGCCTTGTAAGGATTGTGATGAAAATGCAGATGATACACCTATGAAATATAACTATCCAATGATCCTTCTTGAAGGAGCCGGAGTTGGTTTATTAACCGGTCTTGTTGGAGCAGGCGGTGGATTTTTGATCATTCCTGCACTGGTTATTCTGGCACGTATGCCGATGAAACTGGCCGTAGGAACCTCCCTGTTTATTATTGCAGCAAAATCATTGATTGGTTTCATAGGCGACTTGCAGGGTTCACAGATCATTGACTGGAAGTTATTGGGCACTTTTACAGGCCTTGCAGGCTTAGGTATTTTCATTGGAATTTATCTTTCAAAAAGGATCAGCGGTGATAAATTGAAAAAATCTTTTGGATGGTTCGTTCTGATTATGGGTATTTATATCTTCATTAAAGAATTATTCTTCCCTTCTGCCGGAGGAGGTCATTAATATGAAAAATAATCAGGTAAAGCAATCTGCAGAGACAGGCCAAGCTCCTGATCTGGATGAAAACTTCTGGAATGACCAGTATAAGGCCAATACAATGGCCTGGGACCTGGGTCAGGTCTCCCCTCCATTAAAAGCCTATATTGATCAGCTGTCTGATAAAGATCTGAGGATACTGATTCCTGGATGCGGTAATGCTTATGAGGCTGAGTATTTAATGGAGGAGGGATTCACAAATGTAACTGTCATTGATATTGCTCCTGAACTGGTGGAAAGGTTGAAGTCTAAATTTCGTTCAAACCGGAACATCCGGATTATTTTGGGTGATTTCTTTACTCACAAAGGTGAATATGATCTGATTATTGAACAAACCTTTTTCTGTGCACTGGATCCCGAATTGCGTAAAGGTTATGTTGAAGTGATGAAGTCTCTTTTGAGAAGTGGAGGGAAAATTGCAGGGGTATTATTTAACACGTATTTTGAAAAACAGGGTCCACCTTTCGGAGGCTCGGCAGCAGAGTATCGGTCTTTGTTTGAAAATGATTTTGAACTCAAAACATATGAACCCTGTTATAATTCCTTTCCTAAGCGGGCAGATTCAGAGCTATTTGTTGTTCTGGTTAAAAAATGAGGTTTTGAACTAATCCTGTGTAACCAATGTTACCATCATCAGCAAAATTAGTCCGGATCTTTGTATAAAGAAATTCAAAAGGAAATAATCCGAACCGTTACAGATCTAATTAATTCAAATCTTAAAATTTAAAGAATATGTTTTTCCAACACATTTATGATAAGAGTCTTGCTCAGGCAAGCTATTTCATTGGTTGTCAAAAGGCCGGAGTGGCCGCAGTTATTGATCCTAAACGCGACGTAGATACTTACCTCGAAATTGCTAAGGCAAATAACATGGAGATCACTCATATTTTCGAGACCCATATCCATGCAGACTTCCTTGCAGGATCTCGTGAACTGGCGAAATTAACGGGAGCCCAAATGTATCTTTCAGATGAAGGCGGACCTGGTTGGGAGTACGAATTTGAACATCATGGCTTAAAAGATGGTGATAAAATAAAAATGGGCAATCTGATATTTGAAATCATGCATACTCCGGGTCATACTCCTGAAAGCATCAGTTTTCTTTTAACAGATACTCCTGCATCTAAAGAGCCGGTGATGTTATTCACAGGAGATTTTGTTTTTGTAGGGGATATTGGGCGTCCTGATTTGCTGGAAAAAGCTGCAGGTATGATTGGTACGATGGATGCAGGAGCGAAGCAAATGTATAAGTCGATCAATAAGTTCTCTGCGCTGCCTGATTACCTCCAGGTTTGGCCCGGACACGGTGCAGGATCTGCCTGCGGAAAAGCATTGGGTGCAGTTCCAAGTACAACAGTTGGATACGAGAAGGTTAGAAACTGGGCATTTCATTATGATAAAGATGAACCCGGATTCATTCAATATCTGCTTGCAGATCAGCCTGAGCCGCCAAAGTATTTTGCAATGATGAAAAAGCTTAATAAGGTGGATCGTCCGTTATTAACTGAAGTGCCGGCATTGAAAGAATTATCAGCTTCAGAATTGAAAGATGCGATGGAAAAAGGAATGAAGGTGCTTGATGCAAGGGATAAGGTTGACTTTGCAGCAGGATTTATTCCGGGCAGTCTGAACATACAGGGTAATAACTCTTTTGCTACATGGGCAGGATGGTTTCTGAAATATGATGAGCAGTTCATCATCCTTGCTGATGAATCTAAGCTGGATGACCTGACAAGAAAACTGATGCGTATAGGCTTGGACAATATCTATGGTTATGTTCCTTCAGCTTCGGTTTGGACAGAAGCCGGCGGAAAACTCGAAAAAGCAAATGTGATCTCTATTGAAGAAGCGAAAACGCTGATTAAGGAAGATGTTCAAATTGTTGATTTGAGAGGTGTTGCTGAATACAATTCAGGGCATATCGTCAATGCCGACAATGTATTTGTAGGTACATTACCTCAGAATCTGGATAAGATAAGTAAAGATAAGAAGGTATTGATTCACTGCCAGAGTGGAGACAGAGCCGCAATTGGCTACTCAATTCTCGTGAAAAATGGCTTTACCAATATCGCCAATTATTCGGGTGGTATTAATGAGTGGGTGAATAGAGGGGAACCATTAGTTTCATAATCAAGGGTTCTTTAAGGTGAGTGTTAGGATTCGCCGGATTCAATTCCGGCGAATTTTTTATTTGCAACAAATGTTACCATTCTGATTACTAATATTCCCGATTTTTGTACTATCAATTTTAACAAAATGAATGTAGAGCAAATTTACACCGGATGTTTGGCACAAGGTGCATATTACATCACCAGCAATGGCGAAGCTGCCATTATAGATCCACTTCGTGAAGTGGAGCCTTATCTTAGCAGACTTAGCAAGGATGGAGTTAAACTGAAATACATTTTTGAAACACATTTTCATGCCGATTTTGTCAGCGGGCATGTTGATTTGAGCAAGAAAACAGGAGCTTCGATTGTTTATGGCCCGAATGCTGCCTGTGAGTTTGAGTGCATCTCTGCAAGTGATGGACAGGAATTTAAGATCGGTGATATTACGATAAAGGTTTTACATACTCCTGGTCATACCATGGAGAGTTCCACCTTTCTGTTGAAAGATGAAAGTGGCAGGGATCATTGTATTTTTAGTGGTGACACTTTGTTTCTAGGAGATGTTGGCCGCCCTGATCTGGCTCAGAAAGCAGCGCACATGACCCAGGAAGAACTGGCAGGACTACTCTACGAAAGTCTGAATAATAAAATAATGCCATTGGCAGATGATGTGATCGTATATCCTGCTCATGGTGCTGGCAGTGCATGTGGTAAGAACATGATGAAGGAAACAGTGGATACCCTGGGAAATCAGAAAAGGACAAACTATGCCCTGAATCAGCCTGATAAAGAATCATTTATTAAAGCAGTTACCGATGGCCTTCTTCCTCCTCCGGCTTATTTCGGCTATAATGTGGCGATGAATAAAAAAGGATATGAGAATTTTGAAACTGTTTTAAATAACGGAATGAGAGCTTTAAGTCCGGATGAATTTGAAGCTGCCGCTGAAAATACAGATGCCCTGATCCTTGATACAAGGGATAATACAATATTCTTCAGAGGATTCATTCCTCAATCAGTCAATATCGGCCTGAATGGTGATTTTGCACCCTGGGTTGGAGCTTTGATTATTGATGTTAAACAGGCGATTCTGCTGGTAACAGATGAGGGTAAAGAGGAAGAGGCGGTTACCCGTTTGAGCCGTGTTGGTTTTGATAATATTCTGGGTCATTTAAAGGGCGGATTCAAATCCTGGCTTGACTCAGGTAAGGAAGTTGATGTAGTTGACAGGGTCACCGCTGAGCAGTTCGCTAAAGAATTCAGAGTAGGTCAGGATAAGGTTGTTGATATTCGAAGAGAAAGTGAGTATGCTGCAGAACACGTTGAAGAAGCCTATAACAGACCCCTGGCCTATATCAATGACTGGATAAAGAATGTAGATCCTAAAGAGCATTTCTTTTTACATTGTGCCGGAGGATATCGCAGCATGATGGCCGCATCTATCCTTCAGGCAAGAGGTTATAGAAACTTTACGGAAATTGCCGGTGGATTTGGAGCAATAAGCAGCACCAATGTGCCCAAAACAAATTTTGTTTGTCAGAGTAAGGTGATGCCAGTCTGATATTATATCTTTAAAGCCCTATTGGTGGCCCTGATTCAGCTTAAAGGCTTTCCTGAATTTAACTACAGCAGCTTTTTTTGTTTTTATTCATAAATTTAATAATGCAGGGTTTACATAAAAACAGGTATCAATTTGCTTTGCTGGTATTGGTGAATGCCTTTGTCGGAGCAATGGTTGGACTGGAACGGTCAATCATGCCTAATTTCGGAAAACTGGAATTCGGTATTAATGCCAATACAGCCTTAATGTCGTTCATTATTGCTTTTGGTATCAGTAAGTCTCTGAGCAATTATGCTGTTGCTCAACTTTCCAAAAAACTTACACGTAAAAGTATTCTGATCATTGGCTGGATTGCCGCACTTCCTGTGCCATTTTTATTGATGTATGCTCCAAACTGGAACTGGGTTATTGCCGCTAACATCTTACTTGGAATTAACCAGGGCCTCGCCTGGAGCGCTACGGTAATCATGAAAATCGATTTGGTGGGTTCAAAGAACCGTGGTCTGGCTATGGGAATCAACGAATTTGCAGGCTACCTTTCGGTCGGCCTTGCAGCTTGGCTGGCAAGTTCAATTGCACAGGATTATGGTTATGCATTTTTCCCATTTATTCCCGGAGTTATATTTTCGATAGCGGGCCTGTTAACCACAGTTTTTCTGGTCAAAGACACCACGCATTTTGTAAATTCAGAAAGTCTGACAAGCAAGGTACCCATGCTGGAGAATGTATGGAAGGAAACAAGCTGGAAACATAAAAATCTGGGCTCAGTAACATTAAATGGCTTAGTAAATAATCTGAATGACGGGGTGGTCTGGGGTTTATTGCCGGTACTGCTTATGCAAAAAGGTTTTGGGATAGGCCAGATTGGAATTATTGCGGGAATTTATCCTGCAGTATGGGGGATTTCGCAATTATTTACTGGAAAACTGGGAGATAGTCATTGCAAAAAACAAATTATCACTTCAGGAATGTTCTTGCAGGCTCTGGCCATTAGCATCATGGCCCTGGCAACTTCTCTGTCCTTTTTAATTTTCGCATCGGTATTGCTTGGATTCGGTACCGCATTGGTCTATCCAAATTTTCTATCGGTTGTAGCCGAATGGACACATCCTTCACAGCGTGCCGAAAGCCTGAGCATATTCAGGCTATGGAGGGATAGTGGTTATGTTTTCGGTGCAATTTTAAGTGGGATATTAGCAGACACATTCGGAATTGTCAATGCCCTTTTCATTGTGGCCGTCATAACAGCTATTGCAGGAATGATAGCGAACAGGCGGATGTGCTGCACGAATAAACTATTCTGGAAAAGTGATTACTGTGTCCCGGTATATTAAAAAAGGCCTATGAAACCGAATGAAATTTTAAACAGGGATCTTATTCTCCGTGAAAATCTGGCAATTGAAAGAACAGATATGGCAATTGACAGAACCCTGCTGGCTTTTGTGAGAACCTCTTTATATTTTGCTATTGCAGGCATGACGCTAAACAGTCTGTTAAGCCTTAGCTACGGCTTGTACCTGGAGATTGCTTTCTGGATAATTGCCTTGCTGATATTCTTTATCGGCCTCTACAAGTTTTATCATCAAAAGCGGAAACTCAGGAATAACCGCAAGCATGTCGGGAATCACATCCCGGACGATAAAAGCTGAACCTGAATTTTCATTTGTAACCTTTGTTACTCAAATCGCAGCCGGCAGTCCTTATTTTTGTTGTATAATTTAGCATAACAACATATTCACATGAGAGAAGTAATTTTTAATAACTGGAATATCATCAGATTTCTACGTTTGGGAATTGGACTAGTGATTCTGGTTCAGGCAGTGATGGCTGCGGATATATTGTTTGGTCTGATTGGTTTACTTTTTACAGGAATGGCCGTTTTTAATGCTGCTTGTTGTGGTGCAGGTGCCTGTGCTACTCCTCCTGCAAAAAAGGATACCGGATCACAGGACATTAGCTATGAAGAAATTAAATAAACAGCTATGACATTTAACGAATTAATACAATCTGACAAGCCAGTGCTTGTAGATTTTTTTGCAGAATGGTGTGGCCCATGTAAGGTTATGGCACCGATCTTAAAGGATGTAAAACAGGAAATCGGTGATGCGGCCAGTATCCTGAAAGTAGATGTTGATAAAAACCCACAAGCCGCAGCAGCCTATCAGGTTCAGGGAGTTCCTACATTGATACTCTTTAAACAGGGAAAAGTCCTGTGGAGACAAAGCGGCGTGGTTCCGAAAAACGGATTGCTTGGAGTAATTAAAAAATTTACAATTTAAAAAGAAGATCATGGGTATTTTGAGTTGGCTATTTGGAGGTTCTGCAAAACAAGACCTGACCGTTATTATAAATGAAGGAGCATTTCTGGTTGATGTCAGATCGCCGCGTGAATTTGCTCAGGGTCATGTTAAGGGTTCGGTAAATATTCCGCTTGACAGTATTCCATCGCAATTATCAAAATTTAAGAATAAGAAACATATCATTGTTTTTTGCAGAAGCGGGAACAGAAGTTCACAGGCAAAATCATACCTGGAGCAAAGCGGATTTGCTAATGTTGTGAATGGTGGTACAGTGGAAATCGTAAAACAGTTTGTCAGTTAACTCTGATATAAATCATAAATTTATCATTTATCAGTTGATTTAGCTTGTTTAAACCGGACTGATAATCAGACCAGATCAGTAAAAACCTTAAAATGAAAACAATTGTAATAGACGTAAGAACACCGGATGAGTTCAATCTTGATGGGCACGCTGAATGCAGTATAAATTACCCCCTGAACAAAATTGAAAACTATTTAGATAGTATACGCGAGTATGATAAGATCGTTCTGGTTTGCAGAAGTGGCAACAGAGCTAATATTGCCAGAAGTATACTTTTGCAATCCGGAATTTCTAATATTGAGAACCAGGGAGCCTGGCAGAATGTTTCATGCAATTAAATTGAAAGAATATTAATATGGAAACCCTGAAAATATTAATTCCGACAGACTTCTCCGTTCAGGCAGAGTTTGCTTACCTGATGGTACAAAGACTGGAAGAAAAAACTGCTATCGATATTCATTTTCTGTATGTGTTGAACGTACCTGATACCGTAACACTGGATCCATCAGGCAATATTCAAACCTGTGGTGAAATCGATGTGAACTTCGTAACTCAGCAGAAAGAGATTGCAGAAAGGAAACTGAGAAATTTGAAGGTATTATATGGTGATCATATCGTGACACATCTGGTACTGGGTAAAACTACGGATGCCATATTAACCTTCACGGAGTCTAATCATTTCGATCTGATTGTGATGGGAACCAAGGGTTCAAGCGGTTTGAAAGAAAAACTTTCGGGTTCAGAAACTCAGCTCATAGCCCGCAAATCAAAAATACCATTGCTTTCGCTGATGTGCGATCGTTCTGATCTTCAGATCCGTAATATTCTGCTGGTGCATAACTTCAGCAATCCTGAAAAGGAAAATCTGGTTCTGATGCAGAAGCTGATCAGGGCGTTTGATCCCAAAATGCACCTGCTTCAGATTACTTCAGGAAAGGTCGAGGCTGAGAAGGCAAAGGTTGAAGCTGATATGGCTATTTTTGCTGAATTAAATGGCATTTCAAACTACCAGTGTCATTTGATCAATGATAAGGATGTAGAGAATGGTGTGGTCCATTTTAATCAGATGATCAATATGGATATCATTTGTATCGGTACTCATGGCAAGGGTGGATTGTTCCATCAGAGTGCTACTGAGAAGCTGATCAATCATCTCTTTAAGCCAATCATTTCTTTTCAGTTAAACAAAAAAAATAGATAATGGAATTTATATTACAACCATGGTCCTGGTGGTTTTCCGGGGCAATGATCGCTGCGATCATGTTCTTCCTTCTATTCTTCGGACAATCGTTTGGATTTTCATCGAACTTAAGGACGATTTGTGCAGCCGCAGGTTTGGGTAAATCGGCCAAATTTTTTGATTTCAACTGGAGAAACCAGATCTGGAACCTCGTGTTTCTTGTTGGAGCTATTTTAGGGGGTTTTATAGCAAGACAATATCTTTCAGCAGATGCACCGGTGCAAATTTCAGAGGCCACAATAAGTGATCTTTCAAAGCTGGGTATTTCTGCCCCAAAGTCATTGCAGCCTGATGAGCTTTTCAGCCTGGATGCGATTTTATCCCTGAAGGGATTTCTCCTGCTGGCTTTTGGAGGTTTGATGGTTGGATTTGGTTCACGATACGCTGGCGGATGTACTTCCGGCCATGCAATCAGCGGTTTGTCAGATCTTCAGATCCCATCATTGATAGCTGTAATAGGCTTTTTTATAGGTGGTTTATCAATGACATTTTTAATTCTTCCCCTAATATTTTAAGATATGAAGTTTGTAAAATTTTTAGTGCTGGGTATAGTGTTTGGTATCGTTATGACGAAATCTGAAGCCATTTCCTGGTTCAGGATTCAGGAGATGTTCAGATTCCAGGCTTTTCACATGTATGGGATTATCGGCACGGCAGTCACACTCGGTGTCGCTGGCGTAGCCTTAATAAAAAAATTTAACATGAGAGATTATCATGGTAACCCGATCGTATTTAATCCGAAAGAAAAATCTGTTGCCCGTTACCTGATCGGTGGTTCGATCTTCGGACTTGGCTGGGCTTTAAGCGGTGCTTGCCCCGGACCAATGGTAGTAAATATTGGATATGGTTATTGGGCTATGGCTATTGTATTTTTCTTTGCAATAGTTGGAACCTATGTATATGGATTAGTTAAAAATAAATTACCTCACTAAAATTTAAAGCTTATGTCTCAGAATCCTGATGACGGCGATGTATCTAAAGCCTTGTTTTCAGTTGTAAAAAATCTGATTCGCCTGATGGTGTTATTGATTCTTGTTATAATTACACTCCCTCTGGGATATTATATCAGCAAGTTGCCAAAACGGTCAAAAGTTAAGATGGAAGAGGCTCCTGCAGTTCTTGCTGAAGTGAAAACAGCGATAGAAGAATTTTGGATTGCCCCGGATGTCAGCACTATTTCTGATGCAAAACAAAAAGTTCAGGTTGAATATGGCAAGGAGCTTATTGCCCATACGGCAAAATATTTAGGCCCTCAGGGCTCTGTGATGCAGATTAGTAATGGTATGAATTGCCAGAACTGTCACCTTCAGGCCGGAACAGCGGTATTTGCCAATAACTATGGTTCCGTAGCATCATTATATCCAAAATTCAGAGCAAGAAGCGGTGGTGTTGAAAATGTAGAGAAGCGGGTTAATGATTGCTTTGAACGCAGTTTAAACGGTTCGGCTTTGGATTCGGAAAGTAAAGAAATGAAGGCAATTGTGGCGTATATCAATTTCCTTGGAACTAATGTGAAGAAGGGTGAAAAGGCAGCTGGTTCCGGTTTTAAAGATCTGGCATATCCCGACAGGGCAGCTGATCCAATGAATGGGAAGGCCGTATATACCTCTAAATGTCAGAGCTGTCATCAGCCTGATGGTTCGGGACTTTTGAATCCGGATAAAACAGAATATACATTTCCTCCGCTTTGGGGTAAGAACAGCTATAATGACGGAGCAGGTTTATACCGTGTTTCGAACTTTGCAAAATATGTGAAGTATAATATGCCTCAGGGTGCGAGCCACGAAAACCCGCAGCTGACTGATGAAGAAGCATGGGACATAGCTGCCTATATCAATTCACAAACACGTCCGCATATTGATGTTCCCAAAGACTGGCCGGATAAATCTAAAAAGCCGATCGATCATCCTTTTGGCCCTTATTCAGATAAATTCACTGAAAAACAACACAAATACGGGCCATTCAAACCTATAGCTGAAGAACAAAAGAAGAGAACTGAATCTGCAAAGGGAAATGCACCAGTTAAGATCTAAAAATAGAAT
>JBAZCD010000053.1:9739-10865 GCA_041671205.1 Pedobacter sp. | reverse complement strand
ATTTTATCAGCACATTGGGTTTGAATTTTATATCTTCTCCCAAGTCAGTAAGATATCCTCCCTGTAACATATAATGTGGTTTATAGGCGGTTGCGGCATGCGCACCAATACCCAAATCCCTGTAATAGAAAAAAGGAGATGAGAATCCGGCATAGAATTTTTGGGAAAACAGCATCAGACCAAAGCCCAGATTCGCTCTCAATGAATTCTGATCTGCAAAAATAGGATCCTGAGCCACTGAAGAACTTCCCGACAGGCTGTATTGCCCTACATATTTACCCAGACCGGCGTTTAGTCCGAGTGACAGGTAAGTATTATCACCAACCGCAACCTTTTGGGCTACCGTCCCCACAAATCCATTTTCACTGATCACCTCCCCGATCTGATCTCTCATAAAAATAAAACCGACAGATGTCTCCGACTGTTTTACCGGACCGTGAACTGAGATAGTTTGCGTATTGGGCGCACCCTTAAAGCCTACCCATTGCTGTCTGGCAAGTGCGGTGACATTGATTGCCTCATCGATTGATGAATATGCCGGATTGATCACTAACCCGTTAAACATATATTGCGTGAACATGGCTTTTTGCTGAGCCATTAGTGAAATCGTACCGCTCATGAGAAGCAACATTACAAACAAAATGGTTCTGATCTCCTGCGACTGGAATTTCATTGAATAAGGACATTTAACGCTTGTAATTATTCCGACCTAAATAACACCCCGTTCCTTGTAAGATCCGGAATCAAAAAAATGAATAAATAAACGTACCTGGTCTTAAAAGAAAACATCGAAATATGTATTCTTATACGCTAAAAAAAGGGAATAGTTACAGATTTACATCCTGGCTTCTTTTCAGGGTAATTTTTAACCTGGACTTAATTCAATAATTTTTATCTTAATTTGTATTCTCGGGCAGAAAATGTCATCTGCTTGTTTTAAGTACAAGAGCATGTTTTTCTATCTATCCAAGATCCTTACTTTCCTGATCTCTCCCACAATTATTCTTCTGGGTTTGTTAATAATTGCTTTATTGGCTAAACGTCCTGCTATACGGAAACGTTTTCTGATCATTTCCATTGGATTATTTTTACTTTTCAGTAACCCATATATTATAAATCAATTATT
>JBAZCD010000053.1:0-9729 GCA_041671205.1 Pedobacter sp. | reverse complement strand
TGGGAACTCAGAAATGAGAAGAATCACCCTGGGAGGTATGAGGCAGTTATTATACTTAGTGGCTTTATGGGCAAAGATCAGTCAAACAATAGCCTAAGTTTTGGCGAAGGAGCTGACAGGCTTACTGAAGGCCTTATTCTATATCGAAAAGGCATAGTAAAAAATATAATCATAAGTGGTGGAAGCGGCAGTTTGAAAGACGATACGCGCGAATCTGTACTCGCAAAAGCATTTTTGGTTGATAATTGCGGTATTCCTGATTCTATCATTCTGATCGATTCAATTTCAAGGAATACTTATGAAAATGCTGTTGAAAGTAAAAAATTAATGGAAGTAAACCATATAAAATCAGCAGTCATGATTACCTCTGCCTGGCATATGAGAAGAGCATCAGGCTGTTTTAAAAAGACAGGTTTGAATGTCGGTATTCATCCTACAGACGGACTATACCAGATACAGGGTTATACTCCAACCGACCTCATCATCCCCAATACAAGAAATATCAGTCGATGGGAAATATTAATGCATGAAATTGCAGGGGTAATTATCTATAAATTGCAGGGATATATTTAAATCATCAGACTGCAGATGTGTTACTTAGGATCCTGTTTTATCATTTGAACCAGCCCTTCGTCATTTACACTATAAGTAATCCCATCACTACTGATATAAACCGTAAACTGCCGGCTTGTGGCTTCCATACTTAGTTTGTTATTTTTGCCCCCAACAGGAAAGTTAAGCTCATTAATTTCAAGTGTTCCAAGATCAGAAGCATAGGCCCTGTGCTTTTGAAAATAATCCTTTTGCAGGTAATAGACATGCCACAGGTATTTCTTTTGTTCTTCACTATACGGGATGCTGAAAGAATTATTTGCATCACCAGCCGCTTTTTTACTGAAGTGCAGGTAAGCCCAGCGCTCGGGGAAATGCATATTGATCAGGCCCTGCGGTGACCATACCCAGTTATATTCAGGAAGATTGCGGCCATCCGGACCTTTCAGCTTGACATATTTTCCGTCCTTTACCTCAGTCCTCCATTCTACTCTGGAAAAATTGATACGCCAGGAATCACCTTCTTCAGGGACCTTTGGGCTAACCCCAATGGTAAGTGCCCAGAAAGGGATAAAGATCTCCACTGTCCAGCCCTTATCCGTATCATTTGGATTGTTTAAAGTCCCCTGCACATCCACAGCCCACTTCATCCCGGGAGCATTATATGAAATCATCGCCCCGCTTCCATTACGATATGGTTTAGACATAAACAGGTCGAACATCGTATTAAGTGCATTTACCTCAAACTCATAATAACGGTGAGTATCATTATCCGGGTCAATGAAGATCTCAAAATCATTATCATGGAAGACGATATCATCATAATTCTTTAAGTAGGCCCAAACATGGGGATCGAGGAGCTCGGCGGCTATATACAGACCCTTGCTGTCCCAGGTCATTTTTGCCCTGGTATTCCATATTGGTGCAGGTTTTCGATCACCTTCGATATCTTTGAAATATGCTGTCCATGCTGCATTCTCCCAGACTGCATCATCCAGTTTTCCATCTATTTTGGGAGCTGCAGAATTAAAAAATACAGTGTACAGCTTCGGAGCAGACAGAAGATCTTCCTTTCCAGTAAATTTTGGCTGAGCAGTACCTCCGGAAATGTTTAAGAAGATCAGAAGGCCTAAAAGCGGCAGACAACATTTGTTCCCATGAAAAAAGGTTCTGGATGTCATATTATTGAATTTTAAAAAATGAATGAGCGGAATTTAAGAAGATTATTCTTTATTGAGAATAAAAATGAATTATAGGCTTCTCTTGAAGGCTTGCAGAGCGACTGAGAAAATTCCCCGGTAAAAACACCTAATACCGGCCATGTAATTAAATAAGCTATAAACTCAGCGGTAATTCACTTGAGATTAGCGGAGGTTGTTTCGAAGCTTGCGGCTTGCGCTTCAGGAGGTAAAAAAATTTACAATACCAGCAAACCATTCTGTCTTAAGGTATTAATCGGTTTACTATACCAGAACGGTTCAAAATCCTGTTCTAAAGCACTTTCAAAATCTTCTTTTATTTTCTGATAGGTCATCAAATCTTTATGATCAGGATTCACCCTTAGTAAAATTTTAATGAGCCATTCTGCCTGATCTTTAGGTAATTGTATACTGAAGCTTGATTTATTATCATAGAATTTGAGTTCTGCCAGTTCCCATTGCTTTCCTTTTTTGCTCTTCGTGAAAAAAGAGAGAGCCGGCTGATTTCCAAGCCATACAATTCTGGCTTCGGGCCTTACTACAATTAAATCCTCCTTCGAAAGTGCTTTTTCAATGAATTTCGGGTCGATACATGTTTTAGGTACTTTATGTTCAAACCAATTTTGCAGCGGATACTCAAAACAGATCCCATGCATATAATTAAAGAGTGATTTCTTCAGTCCGTAGCTGAATAATTCATGATCGGCTCCACTTTTATCCTGATGAATCAGGTCATTATTTGCAAAAGTCCCTGCTTCTTTATTCGCTTTAATAACATTGAATTTTTCAGGATACATCCCCACCGGACTATGGGCAGTCATTGCAAACTGATGCCAGAAAGCAGACTGGAGTACTCCTGCTTCAAACATCTGCCTGACCATCTCTAAAGAATCAATGGTCTCCTGAGCAGTTTGGCTTGGAAAACCATACATCAGATAGGCATGAACCATGATCCCAGCATCTGTGAAATTATGTGCAACACGCGCAACCTGTTCAACCGTTACGCCTTTTTGAATTAAATCAAGCAAGCGGTCTGATGCTACTTCAAGTCCGCCTGAAATTGCGATACAGCCTGACGCTTTTAACAATAAACAAAGATCTCTGCTGAAACTTTTTTCGAACCGGATATTGGTCCACCAGGTAACCGTCAGTTTTCTTCTTAATATTTCCAGGGCAAGTGAACGCATCAATGCCGGAGGAGCAGCCTCATCCACAAAATGAAAACCACGCTCTGCTGTCTGCTCAATCATTTGCTCCATCCTGTCGCAAAGTAAAGCGGCGGCAATGGGCTCATAGATTTTAATATAATCCAGGGAAATATCGCAGAAAGTACATTTTCCCCAATAGCATCCATGAGCCATGGTCAGTTTATTCCATCTGCCATCACTCCACATCCGGTGCATGGGATTAACCACCTCAATAACAGAAATGTATTTATCAAGAAAAAGGTCGCTGTAATCCGGTGTCCCGCAATCAAACTGCTTATAATCTGCAGACTTGCTGGCATTACAATAGCTAACCTTTCCATTCTTAAGAATAAAGGTTCTCTTTAGTTCTTCAATACTGCGTTTACCATCAATTAGCTCACAAAGGTGCTCTATTGGTGCTTCTCCATCATCAAGGCAAATATAATCGAAGAATTCAAACACACGAACATCAGAAACTGAGCGCAGTTCGGTATTGGGAAAACCTCCCCCCATTACAATCTTAACCTTTGGGTAATGTGCCCTGATCCATTGTGCGCAACGAAATGCCGCATAAAGGTTACCGGGGAAGGGAACTGACAGAGATACCAGTTCGGGCTGAATTTGCTCCATCCTGCTTTCTAATAAACCAAGCAGAATTTTGTCGGTAAAAGTCAGATCCTGCTGAAGAACACTATAGATCTCGTCAAAACTTGAGGCAGATCTGGCCAGTCGTTCGGCATACCTGCTGAAACCGAAATGGCCGTCAACACATTCCACAATCAGATCAGAAATATCTTCGAGGTATAAGGTTGCAAGGTGCTTGGCCTTGTCCTGAATACCCATAGTACCAAATGCCCAGTCAAGCTCTTCCGTTTGATCAAACCGTGATGCTTCGGGCAGAAAATCTTCCTGACAAATTAAGTGGGAAAGCGTAGGATTTCGGCCCTGCAGAAAAGAAATTACAGTATCAATGGTATTGATATAATGATCTTTAAGTGCGAATATGCGCCTGGCATTCTCCGAAAGATTAATGGAATTATCTGTCTGGTGGAATAGCTGAGTCAGGCCTGATTTTGAAAACAGCTTCAGAATTACCTCAATACCAAGATCAGCCTGGTAAGATGAGATGCTCTTTGTGTTAAGAAAGCCCTTCAGATATGCCGTCGCGGGGTATGGCGTATTTAACTGAGTAAAAGGGGGAGTTACTAAAAATACCTTTTTTGCCAATTCCTGAATTTTTAAACCTGTAATTTTAATGCAAAAAACCTAGTGATACATTTTTATGCTGTGGCTGATCGCTAAACTTGCAATATTACGATTTATATATTCTACTCTTGAAATACGTTGCTGATAGTAATTAATATAACCCAATTCTATGTTCAGATTTTTGACCACCTGGTAATTTAATCCTGCATAAAACCGGTTCTGATCAAATGCATTGTAAATTATACCCTTTGTGGTATTTAAGTAAACCCCATCACTCAGTTTGAAATACAGATCGTGTTCATGATTCCTGGATTTTAGCAATTTGCATTCAAGTGAAAGCATATATGAAATCCGTTCTACAAACCTGTAACCATTGATCAGTGAGTCATCCAATCTCTTTCTGATGAATCGTTCCTCCATCCGGTAACGATGGCCCACACCGATAGATTTAAGATTGTGACTATATTTCAGATCGTGATTAAGCCTTATCTCAGGGACTTTAAATGAACTTGAGAATTCAGGATCGCTCGGAGAATTCAGGTAATAAGCACAGCCATTCCCAAAAGTAAAATTCTTAAAGGCTTCAAAACCTACCTGAGTCTTAATGAACATCTGAGATTGCCTGACAGGATCCAGGTAAATACGTTCCTGCATTTCAGCACTTACAGATAATCTGGGAGAGATTTCAAAATCGGCAGAATAACCGGTCACTGCAAGGTTCTGTTTTGTGATCGTTTTCTTTAAATCCTGACCCGAAACAGAACAATAAAGGAGCAATAAAAATAAAACATTGAACAGGAGCCTTTTAGATCTCAACAACATATCATAAAACAAAGAGTGAAAAATAAACAATCATCATTGAAAGCTAATAAGTTAACAAAGGAATAACAAAGAAGTTACTAAGGGATATTATCCCCTGTGCAGATTTGCAAGGAAAATCAATATTCACAGTTTAGTATCTTTGTAAGATATTTAATAAACGAACATGATAGAGATTGGAAAATTCAATGAATTAAGGTTTATCAAAAAGACTGAAAATGGCTTCATCCTGACGGATGGAGAAAAAGAGGTTTTATTGCCTTATGTGCATGCTCCGGAGGATGCTGAAATTGGTGATAATCTTCATGTTTTTACATATATTCACAGTGATGGCCGTTTAATGGCCACTACAGAAACACCTCTGGCACAGGTTGATGAATTCGCATTATTAACGGTGGTAGATCAGAATGAGCAGGGTGCATTCATGGATATGGGCATTGGTAAAGATGTATTTGTGCCAGAACGTGAACAAAAACGTCCGATGAAGATCGGAGAGAAATATGTTGTGTTTCTGTACACCGATAAAAAGAACGATCGTATTACGGCCTCATCGCGTTTAAGCGATTTTATTGAACAGGATGAGCATGATCTGGAGGAGGGTGATGAAGTAAGATTGCTCATCACAGAAGAAAGTGATCTTGGCTACAGTGCAATCATTAACCAGAAATATATGGGTCTTTTATACCATAATGAAGTTTTTGAAGATCTTAAACCCGGCGATAAGAAGAGGGGCTTTATAAAAAAAATCAGGGAAGGCAATAAGGTCGATCTGAGTTTACAGGTGATCGGTTTCAAACATATACTGGATCTTAAAGACAGCCTGATGATCGAACTTGAAGAAAATGGCGGATCGATCGCTTTGGGTGATAAAAGTTCACCAGAAGATATCTATAATCGATTGAAAATCAGCAAGAAAGCATTCAAAAAAGCTGCCGGAAGCTTATATAAGGAACGTCTGATAGAGATTTCGGATTTTGATATTAAACTGGTCCCAAAAGCAAGAGCCTAAGGATCATTAAAATTGATATTTTGCTACTTTGAATAAAAAAGACTAATATTAATAACAGGGATTATGTTAATAAATTAAAGAAACGCTACATGAAAACAAGTTTTTTATCAATAGCGCTTATAAGTCTGGGACTTTCAAGTGCTGCACAGAATAACATTCCATCAAAATCAGTACAAATCCAAACCGCTATTCTGGCGGCGCCCATAGACAAGCGTGATGCAGCAAGTGTTTATGGATATAGCGAAAATGGCGATTTTATCCTGCTAAAAAAGGGCAGCAATGAAATGATCTGTCTTGCTGATGATCCTAAAATTCCGGGCTTAAATGTAGCCTGCTATCATCAGGACCTTGAACCATTCATGAAACGTGGCAGGGATTTAAAAATGGCAGGAAAAACACCAAAAGAGGTTTCAGATATCCGGGATCAGGAGGCAAAGGCAGGAAAACTTAAGATGCCAAAGCAGCCCGCAAGTCTGTATGTTTATACAGCCAAAGCTGAGAATTTTGATGTCCAGGCAGGAACCATAAAAGACGGTTATCTCAGGTACGTAATCTATATCCCTTATGCAACAGCAGCGAGCACCGGATTACCCTTAAAACCGGATGTTCCTGGAATGCCATGGCTTATGGATCCGGGAACACACCGGGCGCATATCATGATTAGTCCGCCGCAAAAAAATTGAACACAGCTGATTAAGCAATCTGATTAGTGAGCCGGGATTACCGGCTCATCAGGCGGATTGGTTTTCCTGTTCAGAAATGCCTCTTTTTTCATGGTTCTTGCTGCCATAAAGGCGCTGAACAGCATTAATATAGCACCTGCAAAGAATGGAGCACCTGCAAATTTAACATCGGAACCGGGTCTTGTAAACCAGGCAAATAAGTTGGTCATCAGCAGGGGCCCGATAATTGAGGTTGCGCTCATCAAACTGGTTAATGCGCCCTGCAGTTCACCCTGCTCATTTTTTGGAACGTTTCCGGATATGATAGATTGTAATGCTGGTCCGGCAATGCCTCCAAGGCAATAAGGAACCAGAAAGGCAAACATCATCCATCCTTCAGTAGCAAGGGAAAACATAAAAAGCCCGATCGCATACATTGTTAATCCGATATAGATACTTTTTTCATCTCCAAGTCTGGGATTTGTATACCGGATCAGACCACCCTGTACAATAGCGACCAGCAATCCGATAAGGGTTAATGAAAGCCCCATAAGCGAATTACTCCAGTGAAACTTTTCGATATTAAAGAAGGTCCATGTGCTGTGTACTGCATGGCCGGCAATGTAAACAAAGATCAGGGAAACGATCAGACCACCCACACCCTTATATTTTTTGAGCTGAATTAAGGAGCCCATTGGATTTGCACGCTTCCAATCAAAAGGCCTCCTGTGCTCCCTGGCAAGTGATTCGGGCAATACAAAATAACCATAAAGAACATTGATAAATGTTAAAACGGCCGCGAAAACAAAAGGAACCCTTGGTCCGAATTCTCCAAGTAAACCTCCAAGGCCCGGACCAATAACAAATCCCAGTCCGAAAGCCGCACCAATCATTCCAAAGTTTTTAGAGCGGTTTTCTGAGGTACTTATATCTCCGATGTAGGCTGCTGCAGTGGTGAAACTTGCGCCAAAGATTCCGGCAATAATCCTCCCCAAAAAGAGCCACCAGATGGTAGGTGCAAGTGCAAGAAAAATATAATCTATACCAAAGCCCAGTAATGAGAGGAGCAGTATTGGCCTTCTTCCATACCGATCGCTCAGGTTTCCTATGACGGGGGCGAAAATGAATTGAGTAATGGCATAAGCAAAGGTTAGAAAACCGCTCCATTGCGAAGCTTCGCTGATATTACCATGAATTAATTCTTCTATTAACTGAGGAAATACAGGAACGATCAAGCCAATTCCGATGACATCCAGCAGAAGGGTAATGAAGATAAAACTGATTGCAGCTTTGCGGGACTTAGCCATATTTGTCTTTTCGGATATTCAGGCGACGAACTTAGTCATTATTAACGAAAATAATCCCCCATTAAGGCAAATCGGTGTAAATCATTAATCTGTTTAATTGCCACCATGTACTGAAACACGAATTTTCTGATCAGTGAGTAGATCCGGGATATTTTAGGAATCAGAACTGATTGTTAATTTATTCATTAAAATGGTACAAGAAGACTACATCTCCTTTGAAAGCCGGCTTATTTTGTCCCTTAATTTCAAGTTCAACACCCAGATTAGCCTTAGTCACACCTCTCAGATTCGCAATTGAAACTAATTTTGCTTTCAGTCTCACTTCACTGTTAACAACAACCGCCTGCCCGAACCTAAGACTTTCAATACCATAGTTGATCTCCATTTTCAGATTCCTGATATCAGTGATCTGCTTCCACAAATATGGGATAAGGGATAAAGTAAGATA
The DNA here is from genome assembly GCA_041671205.1 of Pedobacter sp. GTDB lineage: Bacteria > Bacteroidota > Bacteroidia > Sphingobacteriales > Sphingobacteriaceae > Daejeonella. The sequence goes on along the minus strand of JBAZCD010000053.1, from coordinate 1,340 downwards.
GCCATGTGCAATAGTTGCCCGGAATGGCCCTTCTTTGGCAGCCCGCTCCGTATCAATATGTATCCACTGATGATCCAGAGTTGCATCTGCGAATTTTCCAATCTGTTCCTGAGTAATTTTATGAAAAGCAGAAACACCAATTTCCTTGCCTAAAAAAGCCTCGAATTCGTAATAATTATTAATAATCACCATATAATAATCTTATATTATTGTAAATGCAGGGTAAAACCCTTTCAAAAAGTAAATTTATCGTTTAATTCGCAAAAGCGGTTAATAAGATTCTGAAAATCCTTCTACCGGATTTTTAGTTCAAACACTAATCAATACCAACTGATCAGATCAGGAAATGTTATTCCTTATATGAAGAACAGAATTACAGATATTGCCTTAAGAACGAGACTGACAGGGGTTATTATCCTGTTCATACTTATCGTTCTGATGTTCAGGCTAAAATCCTATCCTAATCTGGTAGAGTCATACTATGCCCTTGAAATCTATCCCTTCATTCGTCAAAACCTGTTATTTGTTTTCAATCATTTGCCATTTAGTCTGGGGGATACCCTGTATGTTCTGGTGATCATTGTATTATTAACTGCATTTATTTTGATCCTCCGGTCTGCACTCATTCAAAAAAAATACAGAAGTGCAGGGTATTCATTTCTGGGAGTTTTTGCAGGACTGGAAATTGCTGTAATTATTTTCTATCTGTTCTGGGGGTTAAATTATTTCAGACAACCTATTTCCGAAAGAATGGGTCTATTGGAAAGCGCTTATTCTGATGCTGAACTGATACAAATTGGGACTATGCTTATCGATTCGGCTAACTCAAACCGTGCATCATTAAAAACTGCAGATCTTCTTGAAAGCAATGAAAAGATATATGGCAGTTCCGTTCAGGCCATTCAAAAATTTTCGGCACTGAACAAAACTTTCAGCACTAAAGACTCAAAAATTAAATCATCACTTTTAAGTCCGCTGATGAATTATATGGGTACAGCCGGATATTTTAATCCTTTTACAGGAGAGGCACAGATCAATTCAATGATGCCAGTGTATTTAAGGCCTTTTGTTGCTTGTCATGAAATGGCTCATCAAAGTGGTTTTGGAGCAGAAGATGAGGCCAACTTCATTGGTTTTTTGAGCGGTATAGCATCCGGAAACCGGCTTATGAAATACTCGGCCTATTATCTTGCTACACAAGAATTTATGGCAGAAATATGGAGGTCTGACAGTCTCGCGTTTAAAAACCTGAAGAGCAGGATCTCTGCTCCGGTCTTAGCTGATCTGAAAGCTGAAAATGAATACTGGACAAAGTACAGAGGTACTGCGTCGAAATTGAG
>JBAZCD010000052.1:6227-10919 GCA_041671205.1 Pedobacter sp. | reverse complement strand
ACAACTTCGTCAGTAATAGTTGCAGTATTCGAATCCATTGTAAGTATTGATTTTTCCAATACAATTTAAGATTCACCAGAATTAATTTCATGAATACCTAATTATCGGTATGAATTAATGAGTAAAAGGAGAATTGGTGGAAAACTTAGCAGGGAATTGAGAAAAGACACAAGCATTATTAGTCTTTTAAAGCATGGAGCCATCCAGTTGTAGATTCAGCCGGTTTCCTAAAACTTTATTTTGAATAAGCAATTCTATTGATCAGGCTGAGTAAGGAGCGATCACCTGCTGTATCTCCTAAAATTTGCCAGATCATTATTCCGGAAGCATTTTCTTTTGCAAGCAGTGTTTTTTTACGGATTGTTTCTTCTCCGTTGTAATACATGATCATACCGTCGGGCATCGTTATCTGATCGGTTTTTTCAGCGCCGGGGAAGGTTTTAACAATCTGTCCGTAATTCATGCTGGAGGCCTTAGAAGTCAGTTCAGGCCCGAAGCCATAACCATAAAAACCGATGCCCAATACAATTTTCTCTTTTGGGATATTCCTTACTGTTCTAAAGTAGTCCAGATCTGCAAGGGCATGTTCATAGCTTGAATGTGGACCGGGTTTGGATGGTCTCCAGGGGCCGGTATGGTCATAACTCATCAGAGTCATAAAATCATATTGAGCCAGAGCCCGGTCGCTTAATTGATCTTTATAGAAGATGGCAATTGCTGAGGTAAGTAATTTTTCGTGGGGCCTCAGGACATTGGCAAGTCCAACTACGAAATTTTCGTAATTCTCATCAATATCACTTCCTTCGATGTCAACATCAATACCATCAAAATTATATTTTAGCGCAATAAGGAGCAGGTCGTTAATGAATTTTGCCCGGTTATCTTCTTTCAATAGCTTATGGTAATAGTCATGCTTTCCACCTCCTGCAATCGATGGTAAGACCTTAACATGGTGTTTATGTGCCGCCTTGATGAAAGGGCCGAGTGCAGAAAGATCCTGATTGAAATTACCCAGGGTATCCGGATTGAGAAATGAAAGATTGATATGCGTCAGTTTATCAAAAGGAACAGTCTTTAAATCGGCAGACATTGCTGCTTTCAGCGAATAGTAGCCAACAACCCTGAATTTCGGTTTTTTCTCCGAATGACTCTTTGCTTGCGAAAACCGGAGTGTCAAACAAATGAACAGTAATATGGACTTTTTCATCTTTTTTAATCAGTTCACTGTGATTATTAATTGGGATAGAATTCCTTTACCCGTATTTCTTCTTGTAATGCTTCTTCAGTTTTGCCCAGCTTTCTTAAAATTACTGCTCTGTATTTATGGCATTTTGCGGCCACATACGAATCAGGAAAAGATCGTGCCGACTGCGTAAGCAGATCATAAGCTTTTTGCCGTGATTCTGTATCTTTTTTCTTCATCAGTTTCTTCCCGTCAAGATAATCCTGATGCCAGCGCCGTGCAATGGCACTCATACGGTCTGCTTCCTGCAAAGTGGCAAACTGCGGAGGAAATTTAGAAGGTGTTTTCGGACTGATTGTAAGGTTTCCTTTTTTGAAAAATTTCTCCACTGTCATTGCAATGGCAAGAGCTTCATTATAATTATGTTCTCTCGTCTTTAAACGGGCTTCTTCATCAGGGTTGGTGAACAGGGATGCTTCTGCAAGTACACCAGGTATGCCATAGGTCCCCCTCAATACTGAAGATCCTGCACCAGAGAAAATGGTAAAATCAGAAACCACACTGACAGGTGTTTTTGTTTTGTACATGTATTTGGTCAGATTCTTTGCGAGCAGCTTTCCGAAAGTCACACCGGCCTGATTTTCTGAAGCCAGACCATGATAATAGATGATCGGGAAATTAACCGAAGGGTCGGCCGTTGCATTATGGTGGATGGAAATAAAGAAATCAGCTTTATTGTCGACGGCCATTTTAGAGCGTTCTGCAAGCGGAAAGGTCACATCCGTGCTGCGGGTCATGAATACTTTTGCGCCTTTTTTTTCCAGTATTTCTTTAAGCAGGAGTCCAACCCGCAGATCTATCCATTCCTCGCGTTCGCCTGTAGGCCCCTGACGGTAGCTGTCGGTAGCTGCAGAGCCACCATGACCGGGGTCAATACAGATCACTTTACCACTTAAAGAACCGCGTTTTACTAAGTTCTCCTGTGCAAAGGTGTTTTGTACAAACCCAATAATGATGAATGATAATAATGCTGCTATTTTAATGAACGGTTTATTCATGAGTTTTTGTAGTAATAAATTATGCCGGATTAATAGTTTTCATGAAAATGGGTGATTATCCGGCCCATTTCATTCCGGATATCTGCTGTAGGGATCATAAAGTTATTATTCATGAATGAATACATGTATTTTTTGCCTTTTCTGGTGACGAAAAATCCTCCCTGAAGGTGAACGTTTTGAAGAGTTCCCGTTTTTGCCCAGACAAATGGCTGTCCGTTATCGGTTTTATAGGCATTCCGGAGTGTGCCGCTAACCCCACCGGCCGGCAACAAATTATGCAGTCTTTCTTCGGTGCCAAGCTTCTCCCTGATTTTGGTCAGGATTTTGATAATGGACCTCGGGCTGAAAAGATTATATCTCGATAATCCTGAACCGTCTCTCCACTGGAACTTATCAGGCAGGTCATTGAGGAAGTTCTTTGAACTGTAGGAGATCGCTGAATCAACGCTCAGCTTTCCCGGAAGGAGGGAAGAGCAGAGGTATAAGATCTGCTCGGCAAGATAATTATCACTCGGAAGCATCATTCTTCTGTACAAGGAATCGGATGGAGTACTGTAAAGCGTCTTCGCATTGTGAGGCAAATTCATTCGGATAATGTTTACAGGCAATTTAAGCGTATCGCTTAGCGTTGCGGTTGTCAATTCTGCTCCCGGAACGAGATATAGTGTCTGTTTGAAATTTGCCGGCATGGGCATTTGGGGATAAGTAAAGGTATTAGTCTTATCATCTCTGCGAATAGTGAATGTTCTTGGATGGTAAGAAGTATCTTGGCTTAAGTATTGTTTCAGAAAAGCAGGTCTGATCTGTAGTTCCCCATCCTTATCCGCATAGACCTGCGCATGATTTTCTACTATAGGCATTGCAACCAGTGCAATCTGGTAAATTGAAGAACCATTGAATTCAGGGCTGCTGTTGCTATGAGAATAAAACAGTCTTTTGCCGGAATTTTTAAGAAAATCATATACCCGGGTTGATTTCAGGTCCGGATGAAGGAATGTTGGATATCCGGTGCCCCAGAAGATCAAAGAATCACCTTTGCTAACATACCTAAGTCCGGGTATGGAGTCTCCCAGCATACTGAGTGCAGTGTAAAGGGTGAAAAGCTTTGTATTGGATGCCGGGATAGCAGGCTTGTTAGCCTCCAGTTCATATACCGGCTTCATGGTTTTCAGATCATACAGGGAAAAGCCGGTATAATGGTTCTGAAGAATCTCGGAGCTCTTAAAAACCTTCGCTACTTTTCGTTTGCTTAATTTTTGTGCATTGGTATTTGCGTTGAATAATAGTAGAATAAACAGGCTAAAAAAGCCATTCATCAACGATTTTTTTATGTTTAAGTTTTCAGAGATCATCTGTTTCAAGGCTTTTATGTTTAGTTTTAATTCTTATAAAGAAGCTGTTTGGGGCAGGAATATTTTTATGCAAGATAGCTTTCCGCCTTTTAAATTAAGATTATTGTTTAATATTGTATCTATGCTAAAACTCTTCAATATTGTGCTTTTCAGTATTGTTCCGGGTCTCCTGATGGCTCAGAAGGGTAATGAAAAGGTACAATCAGTAAAAATACAATCGACTATAAAATGAATAAATTATACGTTTGGGTAAATGATTCTTTGATCCCATCTGAAGAGGCCAGTGTAAATATCTCAGATCTTGCTGTACAAAGAGGTTATGGTATCTTTGATTTTTTTGAGGCCGTAGAGGATAAACCTGTCTTTCTGGAGGATCATTTGGACCGGTTCTTTCGTTCCGCCGTGCTGATGCGTCTTGGGATTAAACAGGGCCGGGATGAAATCAGAAACAGAATCATGGAGCTGATTAAAAAGAATAATTTGGGTGATTCAGGTATTAAGATCATACTTACAGGCGGCTTCTCTCCGGATGGTTTTAATATTGCTGAGCCTAACCTGATCATTACCCAGCAGAAGTTCCAGATCCCCAGAGCGATGCTGGAGAAAGGCATCAGTATCATCACTCATGAATACCAGCGCCAGTTCTCCGACGCTAAAACGCTGGATTATCTCCAGGCCATCTGGCTGCAGCCTGTTCTGAAGGAAAAAAAAGCAGATGATGTGCTGTATCACAGTAATGGCCTGCTTCGGGAATGTCCGCGGGCAAATTTTTTCATCATAACAAAGGATAATAAGGTACTGACTCCGGGATCAGAAATGCTGAAGGGGGTAACCAGAAAGCATGTATTGGAAATATCGGCAGGTATGTATGAAACCGAAGCCAGAGATGTGAGTATGGACGAACTCAGAAATGCCAAAGAAGCATTTATTACCAGTACAACAAAAAATATTCTGCCGGTAGTTCAGGTGGACGGAAAAATTTTGGGCGATGGCACCCCGGGTGAGGTAACCAAAGCTCTGGCTAAAGAATACAACAAGATTGTTTACGGTTCCTGAGGGAATAAAGGTTCAAAGAAAAAGGGATAGTCAATGCTGATTA
>JBAZCD010000052.1:5059-6217 GCA_041671205.1 Pedobacter sp. | reverse complement strand
GACCAGTTTTTTGATTATACCCTCACCGATCATTGGGGCGTGAACATCTTCAGGGAAGAAGATAGCAAACTGATTGTCTGTTAAGCCAAAATACATATCAGGTGCGTCATTGTAAAAGGCAACATCCTTTTCCGGATTATATTCACCTTTCATTGATTTACAGCTGTTTCGGGGTTTCCAGCCCAGTTGTTCCTGACCGCTGATACAAAGCTGAATATCAATGTGCTGGTTATGGCATTCAAATTTAGCTGCTGACTCTTCTGCTGTCATTCCCTCCTTCTCGGAAACGATATACTTTAAGCCTTCACTAATATCAAATTTTCCAATTTCTGCATTTTTAAGATCCATTGATCTTAATTGCCCGAATGCTTTGGCGAATAGCGGATGAATACCGGTGTATTTATCTGCATTTTCTAAACTGTCTATGATCATGATCTTATTTTTAAATGATTGTCAGATATTAAAAATCCGCCTGATTTCAGGCGGACTGGATTCTGTTCTTATTTTAGCTTATCGCTGAACTCTTCCTGAACCATCACCGCCTACCAGGTCTTTTACTTCTGATAGGGTAGCGTGATTAAGGTCGCCTGGAATAGTGTGTTTGATTGCAGAAGCTGCAACACCAAATTCGGCAGCATCCGGGGTGCTCATTCCTGTAACCAGACCGTAAATGAATCCGCTGGCAAATGAGTCACCGCTTCCTACACGGTCAACGATACGAACTTCGTATGATTTTGTGTGATAGAACTCGGTACCGTCATAAACCAATGCCGACCATCCGTTATCAGAAGCACTGTGGCTTTCTCTCAATGTTGAAGCAATATATTTGAAGCCAAATTTAGCTTTCATCTGCTGGAATACATCCTTGTAACCATCCAGGTTCAGTTCGCCTTTGGTAACATCGGTACCTTTACTCGTAAAGCCAAGAGTGGTGTCGGCATCTTCCTCATTTCCGATGCAAACATCAACATACTGGCATAATCTGGTCATTACTTCCCTTGCTTTTTCTTTAGACCATAATTTCTTACGGTAGTTCAGATCGATACTGGTCGTGATACCTCTTGCTTTTGCGGCTTTTAAAGCAGCTTCAGTTAAAGCTGCAGCTTTATCGCTCAATGCAGGGGTAATACCGGTAGTGTGAAACCAGTCTGCACCTTC
>JBAZCD010000052.1:0-5049 GCA_041671205.1 Pedobacter sp. | reverse complement strand
ATATCTACGTCTGCGATTGAAGCATCAGCACGGTCGTATACTACCTGCGAAGCACGCATCGATGCACCGGTTTCAAGGAAGTAAATCCCTAATCTTTTTCCGCCTCTTGCAACAAATTGAGTATCAACACCATAGCGACGTAAATGATTGATGGCTGACTGCCCTAAAGGGTTGTTTGGAACTTTAGAAACAAAAGTTCCGTTCAATCCATAATTGCATAATGCAGCTGCAACATTCGCCTCGCCGCCACCATAGGTCACGTCAAAACTATCACTTTGTACAAATCTCTTGAAATCGGGAGTTGATAAACGCATCATTATCTCCCCTAGGGTTACGACTTTTTTAGCCATGGCTTATTCTGTAGTTTATTTGAAAGAAGGTTGTTAAAATCCAAATTTAGGATAAGCAAAAATACATTAATGGGTGATAATTAAAAGTTTTATCCATGCTTTATTGTTTAATGGCAAACAAAATGTTACGTAACCAGATAAATACCTTCATTTTCGTTTTGGCTTAAATATTTATTTTTTTAATATCTAAATTAGTGGCGCAGTTTTAATTAAATAAAATAATGATGAGCAAGAAAGCAGAACTATTGAAATTAATACCCGAGCAGGGGATATTGCCTTTATATTTTAATAAAGATGAAGAGACAAGTATCGAATTATTAAAGGCATTATACAGCGCAGGTATTCGTGCGGTAGAGTATACCAACCGGGGAGAAGCAGCCCTGAATAATTTCAAGGAAATGAGAAAGGTGGTTGATTCCGAACTGCCGGGGATGTATCTTGGTATTGGAACGATCAAAGATGGGGTAATGGCACAAACTTTTATCGATGCGGGTGCTGATTATATCATCTGTCCGGGATTGGTTGAAAGTGTTGCCAAAGTTGCAGATCAGCATGATATGCTTTGGGCACCAGGCTGTATGACTCCGAGCGAAATTATCAGAGCGGAAACATTAGGAGCTAAAATGATAAAACTATTCCCGGGTAATATCCTTGGACCGGGTTTTATGTCTGCAATTAAAGAATTGTTCCCCAATCTTATGTTCATGCCAACAGGTGGTGTAGATCTGGACAGAGCCAATATTGAAGGATGGTTTAAGTCAGGTGTATGTGCGGTTGGGATGGGAAGTAAATTGGTGAGTAAAGATGTTATGGAAAATAAAAAGTACGACCAGCTTATAGCTGATACGGCTAAGGTTTTAGAAATCATTAGATCGATCAGAGGTTAATTTAATATCCAGCATGGAAAGCCGGCAGAGTTTTTTTGCCGGCTTTTTTTGTCCTGTTTCAGGGTATAAATCAGATGTTGAATTAGTAGTCTCAGGTTAAATTATTTCAATAAATAATAACCTTTCAAAATTTATGCAGGATGATCAGATTCATGACATTTTCTCATAAATTGATTTGAAATGCTGGTATTTTCTATTTTTATAAACTGTTAAAGCTTGTCTGAACGTATCTTACCATAGTGTTCAGTTTGTTCTGAGACAGATTAGGCCCGGTAGGAATGTTCAGATCTTTATATTTATTTTATTTCCTTATTTTTTTCTCGATGTTTTCCTTCACAGGGAAAGCTATTGGCCAGAATATATCAAATGAAGGGACTGAATTTTGGGCAGTATTTCCAACCCATGTGCCTGCCAATCTTAATGGCTTCAGACCATTGGCAAGGTATTCGATTTTCATTACGGGTAAACAGGCTTCATCCGGGACTGTTACTGTTGGAGGTTCAAGCCAGCCTTTTAACCTGACTGCCGGTAACACAGTTATTGAAGTGCCGATAAATCGTGGAGATGCCTATATTAATGATTTTGAATCAGGTTCTGTACTTACAAACAGGGCGATACGGGTTCAGGTAGACCCCGGTAAACCAAAGGTTGTGGTCTACGGCCATATTTTTGCGGGTGCAAGGTCGGCAGCTTCTTTGATCCTTCCCAAAGAAGCATTGGGTCAGCAATATTACAGTATGAACTACCTCAGTGGAAATACACTGGATGGCGGTCAAAATCATATTGTATTAATTGCCAGTGAACCCAATACCAAAATATTTTTAAGATTGAATGGGGCAGATCTGGTTCCGGGTGGGGTTACGCTTGCAAATCCCGGGGATGTTTATGAGTATCTTTCGAACTATGATCTGACAGGAACAAGCGTATTTGTTGATCCACAAACCTCAGGATGTAAACAATTTGCAATGTTTTCCGGAACTACAAATTCAGCAATTACTGTTCCGTCCGGGTGTATTGGTAGTATTTCATCCGATCCTTTATATCAGCAAAATTATCCGGTTGACAGTTGGGGTACTACCTATGGTTTTATTCCATTCAGCTCCCGTAATCCTGCGGGGGGCAATGTAAGAACCAGAGGAAATTATGTGCGTATTCTTGCCAAAGAAGACAATACGCAGGTAACATTTAATGGCAGTATGGTTGCAACCCTCAGGGCCGGACAGTTTTACCAAACCCCGGCACCTGTAAATGAGCCTGCATATATTTCAGCTAATCATGAAATCGCGGTTGCCCAATATGCGCTTACTCAGGTTTGCTCTGGCGGTGGATTCGGGGATCCAGATATGGTGATTTTGAATCCCATTGAGTATAATATTAAAAATATCACAGTTTACTCTTCAAGCAGGGAAAATATCAGTGAAAATTATGTGAATATTCTGATTAAAACCTCTGCAGTAGCTTCTTTCAGGATAAATGGAAAGGTACCCGGCGGGACATTTACCCCTTTTAAAAATTTTCCGAGTTTCTCCTATCTGCAACTTAACCTGAATCAATATCCCACACAAATATTTAATTTATCAGCCGCAGAAGGCTTTAATGCAATCGCATACGGATTCGGGGATGTGGAGTCCTACGCTTACTCTGCGGGAACAAATCTGGCGTCCAGTCAGTTTGTGAAAGCAATTAATAAAATAACGCTTGAGGAGATAAGCAGTGCCTGTACAAAGCAGGATTTAGACTTTAAGCTTACGCTGACAGCTCCTGCATCCAGTTTAATCTGGCAGTTGGACGCCAATGATCCGTCTGTCACTCAAACCAACCCTGTACCTGTGACTGTGGTTCGCAACGGTATTACCTATTACGATTATCTGTTCCCAAAGAATTCAGGATACACACAGCCGGGTAAAAAGGTGATCAAGGTAATTGCAAAATATGCAACACTGGCAGGCTGTAACCTAGATGAACAGCAGATCGATTATACGTTCGATGTTTTTGATCCCCCTGAAGCATTATTTAAAAATACAAACAACTTTTGTACGAATAATGAAATAAGCTTTACGGATATGAGTAAAGACAATGGTAATCCTATTAATCTATGGGCGTGGGACTTTGGAGATGGAAAAAGTTCTTCTGATCAGAATCCGAAGCATATATTTACAGATGCGGGTACCTATTCCGTTGTTTTGAAAGTTCAGAATTCAACAAGCTGCGCAGCAATGGAATACCGGCAGGAAATAGTGATCAGGGCTTCGCCGGTCGCAAATTTTTCGCTTTCAAAACCTGGATGTAATAATGCAGGCATCATATTTACCGATCTTTCTACTGCAGTTCAGGGGAATATTGTGAAATGGCAATGGGATTTTGGAGATGGGAATAGCGTTGAGAATTCTAATTCTGCCCCGGTTACTCATCAGTATACTGCCGGGGGACAGTTTCAGGTCAGCCTGAAGGTTACCAATGAATACGGCTGCGAAAATATACTTACCCGGCAGCTTGACATCACTACACCCTTTCTCAATGCAGGAGCTGACACAATAATATTGAGAGGAGGGTCAGTCCGGTTTAATATTCAGGCAAGCGGGACTAATTTGAAATATAAATGGACTCCCTCTGCCGGGCTCGACCGTGACGATGTCAAAAATCCTGTAGCATCTCCCTCTGTTGATACCAGATACTATGTGACCATAACCTCTGATGAAGGTTGTATCCTGACAGATGAGCTGGAAGTGAAAGTTCTTGAAATGCCTTTAATACCCAATACATTTACGCCAAATGGTGATGGAATCAATGATGTCTGGAAAATCGAATATCTGGACAGTTATCCGGGGGTAAGGGTCAATATTTATAACAGGTATGGAATAAAAGTCTTTGGATCTATCGGATATCTGCAGGCATGGAACGGAATTTTAAATGGACAGGTGCTGCCGGTTGGAACTTATTATTATGTCATCGATCCCAGAATAGGCTTGCCGGTTTTTAAAGGATGGGTAACAGTAATCCGGTAAGAGATAGGAATCAGGCTGAATGCTTAAAGTGGTATTTATTATATTGTTATATGGCATCAGTCAAATAATTAAAAAATAGAAGTTTGACATTGAAAAGGATTATTTAACTTGTTCCCTCTTGTGAATAACATTATTTTAAGAATAGAAATTACATATACCTCTTTTTTAATTATTGATCAGAGGATTTTGTTTTAATTTTTTGATTTGATGTTAGCACAAAAAATAAGGTACTGATGAAGAGAGTTGCTGTTTTTTTGTTTTCTTTTTTGATTGTGCAGTTAGCTCTGGCGCAGCAAAAGCCGCAGTATACTCAGTATGTCCTAAATAACTTTATTCTGAATCCCGCAATTGCCGGTATTGAGAATTATATTGACGTAAAAGCAGGGTATCGTGCTCAGTGGCAGGGACTTGAGGGTGCTCCCGTAACTTCCTATATTTCAGTTCATGCACCAATAGGCAAGAATTTTTTGTATGGAACCTCAACCTCAGTGCCGCCGGGCGGTGGAAGTAATCCCAACAGCCGGAGTTATCTGCAAAATTATATGGCTTCTGAGCCTCATCATGGTATTGGCTTTACAGCTGTCTCAGATAAAGCCGGTCCGATTTCAAGAACCGATGCCAATCTGAATTATGCTTACCATATTGGGATCACCGAACAGGTTAATGTTTCTGTTGGTGTTGCAGCCGGAGTATCCAAGATCTATCTGGATCGTTCCAGTTTAATCCTTGAAAACCCGTCTGATCAGGCAATTGGTACCGGGAACTATGATCAGTTTAAACCAGATCTTAGCGCTGGTATATGGGTCT
>JBAZCD010000051.1:0-11092 GCA_041671205.1 Pedobacter sp. | reverse complement strand
CCACCAACCAAAGCAAATGGCTTATGACCTGCCCGCTGGAAGTGAATTAGTGTCATGATCTGGGTAAGATGGCCTACATGCAGAGAATCCGCTGTTGGGTCAAACCCGATGTAACCGGATGTCATATGCTTATTCAGTTCTTCTTCTGTACCGGGCATTATATCGTGCAGCATTCCCCGCCAGCGTAATTCTTCTACAAAATTCATTTTATCTTAAGGATCGTTTGGAATGCAAATATAGCAGAATTGATAAACCTCCGCATCGCAAATATTTTCGTAGATTTATGATCCGCAGCTATCACACAGCTTGCATTACCCAATTGAAACCAGTTAAAAAAAGCAGACGAATGAACTTTCTTTCTCACTTTTACTTTGACAGGCACAGCGAGGACCCGCATCTGGTTCTGGGCGCCGTATTGCCTGATCTGGTAAAAAATGCCCGAAAGGACTGGAATCTGCACCCTGAAAGAAACACAGAACTGTCTGGCAGCAGTATTGAGAACTCCATCCTGAAGGGTTGGAAACGTCACCTGGCTATTGACCGTCATTTTCACAGCTCATCTTTCTTCGCTGACCATACCTCTGAGATAAAAAAGGCTATAGCTCCTGCATTAAAGAATTCTGTTGTACGCCCCTCATTTTTGGCTCATATCTCTCTCGAATTGATGCTGGACAGTACCCTGCTGACCGAGAACCACATTCAAACCGAAGATTTTTATTCTCATCTCCATCAATCTGACCGAATTGCATTAAACCGCTTCCTCGAAAGGAGTAAAATGGATGATACAGTCCATTTTTTTAAATTCTTTGACCGGTTTTTGGAATCAAATTACCTGAACAGCTACCGGGAAGCCCACCATATCATGTATGCTCTGAACCGAATCTGCATGCGTGTCTGGAACGATCCCCTTACTGAAAATGAAATCCTTGAACTTACCGGAATCCTGACCGGATATCACCAAAACCTTCTGGGTAATTACATGGAGATCTTTGAGGAAATAAACGTAAAATTAATTGACACCCGATAGCTATCGGGTTGATAATTAATAGTTGACAATTAAGGTTATGAGTTCATTCTGAAATTCTGCTAAAAATTTAATCTATACTAGAATAAACAACCCTTTTTAAGTAAAATAGTTAATCTCAACCCAATTTGTTCATTGTCAATTGTCAACTGAATAAATTATCTTCGCTTCATGTCACTTTTCGAGATCAAAGAACGTATAGAAAGCCTTGTTAAGGAACTTAATGAGCATAATTACAAGTATTATGTACTGGCGCAGCCGGTAATTCCTGATTTCGAATTCGACAAAAAGCTGGAGGAGCTTAGCGCACTTGAAAGGGAATACCCCGAATACCTTGATCCTGATTCGCCAACAAAAAGGGTTGGTGGTGACATCACCAAAGAATTCCAGACTGTAAAACATAAATGGCCCATGCTTTCGCTGGGCAATACCTATAATGAGCAGGATCTGAAGGACTTTGACGAGCGGGTCCGCAAAGCGATAGGTGATGATTTTGAGTATGTATGTGAGTTAAAGTTCGACGGGCTTTCGATCAGTCTCAGCTATGAGAACGGAAAGCTGCTCAGGGCGGTGACCCGCGGGGATGGAACGCAGGGAGATGATGTGACCAGTAATGTCAAAACAATTCACAGCATCCCAAAATCACCTAAAGGAACCGGACTCCCGGAATCATTCGATATTCGTGGTGAGGTTTTCATGCACCGTGCTGCCTTTGATAAACTAAATAATGAACGTATAGAGAACAATGAAATTCCCTATGCAAACCCGCGAAATTTTGCTTCCGGAACTTTAAAAATGCAGGATTCCAGTGAAGTAGCCAAACGCCCGCTGGATTGCTTTTTATACTTCCTGTATGCTGATAAACTTATTTATAACACACACTGGGAAAGTCTCGAAGTCGTAAAAAAATCAGGCTTTCATGTCTGTGAGCATAGCAGATTATGCAGGGGTATCGATGATGTACTGGAATTCATTCATATCTGGGAAGAGAAGAGATTTGGTTTAAGCTATGATATAGATGGGATCGTTATCAAGGTTAACAATTACAGTCAGCAGCAGGAATTGGGCTTCACAGCCAAATCACCGCGCTGGGCCATTTCCTATAAATACAAGGCGCAGGAAGTAGAAACCATACTCGATAAAGTTACTTACCAGGTTGGCCGTACAGGTGCGGTAACGCCGGTGGCAAACCTGAAACCTGTTTTCCTTGCCGGCACTACCGTAAAACGGGCCACCCTGCATAATGCCAATGAAATTAAACGTCTTGATCTTCATGAGGGCGACACCGTTCTGGTAGAAAAAGGCGGAGAGATCATCCCGAAGATCATCGCGGTTAACACCTCAAAGCGCAGTCCGGATGCATTGAAAATAGTTTACCCTGACACTTGTCCGGAATGCGGGAGCAACCTTGTCAGAAAGGAAGGAGAGGCTGTACACTATTGTCCGAATGACGAGGCTTGTCCGCCGCAGATCGTAGGTAAAATGCAGCATTTCATCAGCCGAAAGGCTATGAATATTGAAGGTTTAGGACAGGAAACCATTGAAGCATTTTACAGAAGGGGCTTTATTGAACACATCAGTGATCTCTATCTGCTTCACGAAAAGGAAGATCAGCTCAGAGAGATCGAACGTTTTGGTGAGCGATCGATCAGGAATATGATCGAAGGTATTGAAAAGTCTAAGCAGATGCCTTTCGAAAAAGTATTATTTGGCCTGGGGATACGTTATGTTGGAGAAACCGTTGCCAAAAAGATTGCGGCACATTTTAAGGACATTGACAGTCTGATGAATGCCAGTTATGATGAACTGGTCTCTGTTGATGAAATCGGAGAACGCATTGCTGAAAGCATTATTGATTATTTTAAAGAGCCGCGCCATAAAGATCAGATTGAAGCCTTGCGGATGCACGGTCTGCAGTTCGAGTCTGTGCAAAACACGATCGAACTGGCCAGCAATAAACTGGAAGGGAAATCATTCATTATTTCAGGTGTCTTTGAAAAGTACAGCCGCGATGAGCTAAAAGATATCATCGAAGCCAATGGTGGAAAAATTCTGAGCAGTATCTCGGCAAAATTAAATTACCTTGTTGCCGGCGAAAATATGGGGCCATCCAAACTTGAAAAAGCTGTAAAACTTCAGATTCCTATCATTTCTGATCAGGAATTGATAGAAATGTTGCAATAATTTTGTGATAATAGCTCATTTTGAGGAAATCGTTTTAAAATTGAGGCAATCTCCCTTAAATTAGCCAAATATCTATCGGATAAAATATAGTATAATGAACAAATTTCATGGAACAGGAGTTGCAATCATTACTCCATTTAAGGCAGACCGGTCTGTTGATCATTCAGCTCTCAAAACTGTAATCGACCATATAATTAATGGGGGTGTGGAATACATTGTTTCATTGGGTACAACCGGTGAAGCGGCTACACTGAACGGTGATGAGAAAAAGGCTGTCTGGGACACCACAATCTCTCATGTGAACGGAAGAGTACCCCTGGTAGCGGGAATTGGAGGAAATAACACCCATGAAGTATTGAACGACCTGAAGAAATTTGATTCAAAAGGATTCGACGCAGTTCTTTCTGTTTGTCCTTACTACAATAAACCTACCCAGGAAGGTATATATCAGCATTATAAAGCCGTTGCAGAAGAGAGTGAACTGCCTGTTATACTCTATAATGTTCCGGGAAGGACAGGAGTAAATATGAGTGCAGAAACCACTCTGCGTCTGGCCTATGATTTTAAAAATGTCATTGCCATGAAAGAAGCCTCCGGCAATTTTGAGCAGTTCAATAAGATCATCAAAGATAAACCGGAAGATTTCCTGTTTATATCAGGTGACGATCCAATTACCTTACCCCTGATTGCAATGGGCGCTGCGGGTGTTATTTCAGTTATCGGGAATGCACTTCCCGGAATATTTTCAACCATGGTACGCATGTGTCTGGATGGAAAGTTCATTGAAGCACAGCCATTGCACCACAGTCTGACCGAAATCACTTCTTTATGCTTTGTGGAAGGGAATCCTTGCGGAGTAAAGTCGGCCTTAAAACAATTGGGTATTTGTGGTGATCAGATGAGATTACCGCTGGTTAATATAAGTGAATTAACCGAAAACAAGATCAGGACTCAATTGGAGCTTTTAAGCTTAATCTAGACCTTAGATATAACAAGAAAGGCTCTGCTATTTGATAGCAGAGCCTTTTTCGTTCGTTCGCAAAATTATTTTTTCTTAGCAGTTTTCGCAGCTTCTTTGTTCTTCATATTCTGAACTTCAAGACGAATAGCCTGAGCCAGATTCTTTAAATCTTGCATGCCTTTTCTTACACGGGTACCAGCTGCGCTGTTAGCCTTATTGTAGAATTTTTCAGCATCTGCTTCCAATGACTCGAATAAATTTTTTGCTTCAGTGAATTTTTTCATGTTTTTACTCCTTTAGTTTTGAGGTTAGTGATGAATACTATTAGCTAATGTAAATTGTTTTTTCCAAATAAGGAACTATTGAAATAAATAAAATCATGCGTTTTTAGCGTTTTTTTCCACATTTTAAACAGTTATGCACAATAATTCCACATTTTGAAATATTAATTCCTTATTATTCAATGATTTACAAACTAATTTCAAAGAAAAATGCCCTTTAAGTTTGCTTAAAGGGCATTTTTCTTTTATTGAAAAAATATTTGTTCTTAACAGAGAATTCTGATCAGGAACTTATGCACCGACCGGACTTTTTTCTTTGTAATGGCCTTTCTTCAGTTTATCTGCCAGTTCGCTGTAGGCATCAAGAGTACGGTTCACATCTTCAATGGTATGAAGAGCAGTTGGGATCAGACGCAGCATGATCAAACCTTTAGGAATGACCGGGTACATTACAATAGAACAGAAAATTCCATAATTCTCTCGCAGATCCATAGTGATCGCAGTTGCCTCCTGAAGCTCTCCCTGAAGGAATACAGGAGTTACCATGGTATTGGTTACACCTATATTAAATCCTCTCTCTTTTAGCCCGTTTTGCAAACTTGTTGCAATGAACCATAATTTCTCCCTTAATTCAGGTTTACTCTTAAGTAATTCAAGCCGCTTTCTCAGACCGATAACCATTGGCATTGGTAAGGACTTGGCAAATGTTTGCGAGCGCATATTATAGCGCAGGAAGTTGGTGATCTCTTCAGTTGAAGCGATGAACGCTCCAATACCAGCCATTGACTTGGCAAATGTTCCAAAATAAATATCAACTCCGTCAATACATCCCTGTTCTTCATGAGTTCCGGCACCGGTCTTACCCATTGTACCAAAACCATGCGCATCATCGATCAGAAGACGGAAATTAAATTTCGCTTTAAGATCTGTAATTTCCTTTAGTTTACCCTGGGCTCCTGACATACCAAATACTCCCTCTGTGATCACCAGGATAGCACCACCTGTATTACCAACCCATCTGGTTGCTCTTTCAAGCTGCTTTTCAAGGCTTTCCATATCGTTATGGGTGTACACAAAGCGTTTACCCTGATGAAGGCGAACCCCATCAATGATACATGCATGAGATTCAGCATCATAAACAATCACATCATGCCTGTCGATCAAAGCATCGATAGCCGACATGATCCCCTGGTAGCCATAGTTCAATAAGAAGGCATCCTGCTTTCCTACAAATTCAGCTAGTTCTCTTTCCAGTGCTTCATGATGATTTGAGTTACCTGACATCATACGTGCACCCATCGGGTAAGCCAGGCCATATTCAGCCGTAGCATTGGTATCTGCTTTACGAACCTCTGGATGATTAGCCAGACCAAGGTAATTATTCAGACTCCAAACCAGGTGCTCTTTACCTCTGAACATCATATGTGGACCTATTTCACCTTCCAATTTCGGGAAGGAGAAATAACCATGGGCCATTTTCTGGTGCTGGCCCAGAGGTCCCATATTTTTCGAAATTTTATCAAATAAATCCAATTCTTATAATTTTATTGTTAGCGTATCTTTGTCGCAAAGTTAAGATTTAGCAGCCTGATTATCAATATTAGATGTAAGATAGGAGATATGACACATAAGAGCTCGATTCTATCGCATAAAAGAGATCTTTTGGAGGTTTTATGGAAATGATTAAATACAAAAAGACAGGAATAAACCTGTCTTTTTGTATTTAATCATTCTGATCTGATCACATCTCAACTGTCAATTCAATCTACATTATCGTGTAAAAAAGAGTTATTGGGTCTGATCTCTGTAATTCCTTCCTCGGTACTCAGCGTGAAGCGGGATACCTGAGATTCTGAAGAATGCGGCACATCATGAAGTGGCATTTGCTTGCGCTTGTATGCAGGTTCATTCTCAAGTTCCTGTAAACCATTGGTTGTACGTAATTTCATGCTCAGGTCCTTCAGACGAAGAATTCTTTCTTTTGACTTACGTAATTGCTCTTCAATCGATTCATCTGTTTTGTTCTCATCAGGATTGCTCCACGCCTGAGGAATTTCTTCTTCAACCAGTTCAGCAACAGGCTCAGCTTCAATTCTGATCTCCTCACTTTTGATCTCAAATTCAAAGGAAGGTTCCTGCTGAACCAGATCCTGAGGAATTTCATCTGTCAGGGTATGACGGACATAATCAGATTCGGGAGCTTTCTCTTCTTCTGCTTTCGGAGTGCTCTGGAAATATCCTGCAAACAGATCCACCTGACTTTCTTCCTTGGTTTTAAGTACAGGTTCATTCACCTCTTCCTTTTTAACCTCCATGAAGATGTTTTCCTGTACAGGTTTTACCAATGGAGCATGCTCAGGTGTCAAAAGCGATATTTTACGTACCTGACTCTTTTCAACCTCACGCTCCTCCTTAGTCTGAAAACCGGTAGCAATAATGGTTACCGAGATCTTTTCACCAAGAGCTTCATCTGTACAATTACCCCAGATCAGATCGGCTGCAAGTCCTGCTTCCTGCTGAATGAAGTCTGTAATGATACTTACTTCGTCCATGGTCACTTCTTTATCTCCGGAACTGATGTTCAGCAGAATATAACGGGCGCCTTCAATCTCATTATCTTTCAGAAGCGGTGATGCCAAAGCTCCTTCCACAGCTCTTAATGCGCGGTTCTCACCTTCAGCAGCATAACTTCCCATGATGGCTACTCCGCTCTCTTGCATAACGGTACGCACATCTTTAAAGTCAACGTTTATATAACCCGGAATCGTTATGATCTCAGCAATACCCTTCGCAGCTGTTGTTAAAATATTATCCGCCTGCGCAAATGCAGAACCGAGCGTAAGGTTTCCAAAGATCTCACGGAGACGATCGTTTGAGATAACCAGGTAAGAATCAACATATTTCTTGAATTCCTCCAGACCTTCCTCAGCCTGATTCTTTCTGCGTTTTCCTTCAAATGAGAATGGTGTAGTGATGATCCCAACGGTAAGAATATCCATTTCTTTCGCTGCTTTGGCAATAATCGGACTGGCACCGGTTCCGGTACCACCACCCATTCCGGCAGTTATGAAAAGCATCTTGGTATTGGTACCCAGCATGCGCTTGATATCATCAATATTTTCAATGGCCGAGTTTTTCCCAACTTCCGGGATAGATCCGGCTCCCATTCCTTCTGTTAAGCTTGCACCTAACTGTACTTTATTGGGAATAGGGCTCAGTTCAAGGGCTTGTGCGTCAGTATTACAAATAATGAAATCAACGCCTGTGATTCCCTGACGGTACATATGGTTTACAGCGTTACCGCCGCCGCCACCAACACCAATTACTTTGATGATGGATGACTTTTCTTTTAACATTTCAAACTGCATATCGTTAATTATCAGTTGGGTAAATCTTGTTCATGCTCAGACAGTTTTCACTGTAATATTAGCCAATTTTCTGCGGAGGTTTTTCCTATTTGTCTGATTGTGGGAAACTCCCGTATTGTGGAAAATTAACTTATAAAATCTTCATCCTTGATATCATCCTTAATGAATTTGGTGCTGGATTGCAGGATCCATTCAAACATTCCCTGACCTCTTTTAGGCTTCTGCGCGGCCTGAATTTTTTCTGACGGAACGGCACCGCCTGCTTTGGATTCTTCAACAAGTTCGGCTTTCTGTATCCCTTTGATCAGCAGACCGATACCGGTTGCATACATCGGGCTTTTCAATTCATCGTACACATTTTTAGGAAGGACGTCATTCTTAGCCAAATGCTCATTCGGATATCCGACACGACTATCCAAACCGGTAACAAATTCAACCAGCTGAGGCAAATGCTTCAACTGAGCTCCGCCACCGGTGATCACAATCCCGGCGATCAGTTTCTTTTCATATCCTGATGATTTGATCTCATAATACACATGCTCAATGATCTCCTCCATCCTTGCCTGAATGACATAGGCCAGATTCTTTACAGAGATCTCTTTTGGTTCCCTGCCGCGGAGACCTGGTACACAAATAATTTCATTCTCTTTATTCTCCTCAGCAAGAGCAGAACCGAAACGCGTTTTCAATAACTCAGCCTGATTACGCATCACCGAACATCCTTCACGGATATCTTCGGTTACACTGTTACCCCCGAAAGGAATAACTGCCGTATGCCTGATGATTCCCTCATGAAAAATAGCCAGATCAGTGGTTCCACCGCCTATATCTACCAGAACTACTCCAGCTTCTTTTTCCTCTTCGCTCAACACCGACTCAGACGATGCAAGCGGTTCAAGGATCAGTTCCTGAGTTTCAAGACCTGCATTCCCAACACATTTGAGAATATTTTTCACTGCACTCACATGCCCTGAAATGATATGAAAATTAGCTTCCAGACGAACGCCAGCCATCCCGATAGGATCCTTTATTCCCGGCTCGTTATCCACAGTAAATTCCTGAGGCAATACATGGATAATCTCCTCACCCGGAGGCATCACCAGTTTATACATATCCTCAATCAGCTTATCGATATCTTTTCGCTGGATCTCGGTATTTAATTCTTTCCGGGTTAGAATACCACGGTGCTGCAGACTTTTGATGTGCTGGCCCGCAATTCCAACATTCACAATCTTTACATCAACATTGGATTGTGCGCTGGCTTCTTCAACGGCAAGCATGATCGCCTGAACTGTTTTCTGAATATTGGATACTACTCCGCGGGTTACCCCTGCAGATTCGGCTTTGCCCATACCTAAAATTTCGATTTTACCATGTTCGCTCCTGCGACCAACGGTTACACAAATCTTGGTTGTCCCGATATCCAAACCGACAACTATTGGTGAATTTTTGGCTGAGGCTGAGTTAATTTGATCCATATGCTTTGTATTAATTTTTTATTGTTCCTGAGTTTCTGTATTAGTACTGTCGGCCACCGGCTTAAGGATGTCCGCATTATTTATGCTTGTATCAGCAATATTCTTTTCGCAAACAATCTGATTGGCATATTTCAGATTGATCGACTTATAACTGTCCCATCCCACTTTAGGGATCGCCTTTTTATAAAATACCAGCAGATTCCTGAATTTGGTCTGCAGAGAATCGGCATCGCCGAGTATGATCTTATGGCTTCCAACTCTGGGCACCATTTCGATATCACCCTTTAAATCAACGAACAGCTGCTCGATCTGGTTGTCCCAGAGGGTATCCGCTTGGATATAAAGTGCCGTTCTGAACAAGTCCTTTGCCAGTTTTGAGCTGAGTGTATCAACCTTACCGCTAAAGTCCTCATCAATCAAACCGCTCGCTACCAGCACTCTGGCTGTATAATTGTCTGACAGGGGTATTTTATTCCCCCTGGTATCAATATAGAAGTGAAGATTGGCCGTATTGATCACTCTTAAAACTGGTTCCCTCTGCCTGATCTGAACATGGATCACTCCCGTCATATCGGCATAGACTTTTGCAAATTCGATGAAAGGATTTGCCTTCAGGGTGTTCTCCAGTTTATGAATGTTAATATCATTCAGATCCCTTCCTATCAATGCCCCGCCCTGTGCCAGAAGAATCCGGTCAACCTCATCCCGCTCAATAAAATTATATCTCCCTGGCAGGATCACTTTCACATCCTTACACTTAAGCGCAGTCTTCTTTACTTCAATAAAACTCATCAGCAGGACAAGTCCGCTCAGACTGATAAGCCAGATGAACCCATAAAAAATTGCCCGCCAATTAATTCTTTTAAGCATTTTGTAATACTTCTTTCAATGGTACAATCAAGGTGTCAATATCGCCGGCACCCACGGTTAGCAGTAATTCAGGTTTATGATCCCTGATATAATCTGTTGTTTGTTCTTTAGTCAGGATCTGTTTTGCCTGAATATTTACCTGATCAAGAATCATTTTTGACGTAACCCCTTCGATCGGCAGTTCCCTGGCAGGATAGATATCAAGCATGATCAGTTCATCCGTCATGCTCAGCACCTCCGAAAAGCCTTCCGCAAAATCCCGGGTACGGGTAAATAAATGCGGCTGAAAGATCGTTGTCAGTTTCTTGCCCGGGTAAAGGGTCTTTATTGCCTGAAGGCATGCCTTTAATTCCTCGGGATGATGTGCATAATCATCGATATAAATATGCTTCATATCCCGCAGAATATATTCAAAACGTCGTTTCACACCCAGAAAACCGGCCAGTGCCTTTTTGATCTTTTCCGGATCGATTCCTAAATGCAGGGCCACCTCAATCGCAGCAACCGCATTTTCAATATTATGAAGTCCGGGTAAACCCAGCTGAATGTTTTCAATAACATGATTTTCATTTTTAAAATCAAAAAAGAAGCTTCCATCTTTTACCTGCACATTGACGGCCTGTATATCGGCAAGCACATTCGCTGAATAAGTTTTACCCCCGCTAAGGTCAAGCCCTTTTTTGAAGATCAGCCTTCCGCCAGGTTTCAGCTGTGAAATAAATTGCCTGAATGATTCAACCAGGTGGAATTTATCACCGTAGATATCGAGATGATCGGCATCCATTGAAGTTACAATCGCAATATCCGGATGAAGGGTCAGGAATGAACGGTCAAACTCATCTGCCTCCACCACCATGGTATTATTATTTCCGAAGAGTACGTTTGAATCATAATTGGTCGCGATGCCACCCAGAAAAGCGGAACAA